>CAYFOC010000140.1:0-5072 GCA_964344615.1 uncultured Methylococcus sp. | reverse complement strand
TGATCAATCCGATCGCTATGGAAGAAGGTCTGCGTTTTGCAGTTCGTGAAGGCGGTCGCACTGTCGGTGCGGGTGTTGTTTCCAAGGTTCTGGAGTAATCATCGTGCAGAAGCAGAGAATTCGTATCCGCCTCAAGGCATTTGATCATCGTCTGATTGATCAGTCTGCCAGTGAGATCGTCGAAACCGCGAAGCGGACCGGAGCACAGGTTCTGGGACCGATTCCGCTGCCGACAAAGAAGGAGCGTTATACCGTTCTGATTTCACCGCACGTCAACAAGGACGCGCGTGATCAGTACGAACTCCGGACGCACAAGCGTCTGATGGACATCATTGAGCCTACCGACAAGACTGTCGATGCGCTCATGAAGCTGGACCTCTCCGCTGGTGTGGACGTCCAGATCAAGTTGAACTAATAAGGAAAAGCCAGGAGCGATCAATGGCCCTAGGACTGGTTGGACGCAAGTGCGGCATGACGCGCATCTTCCGCGAAGACGGTTCCGCTGAACCGGTATCCGTGGTTGAAGTGACTGCAAACCGCGTCGTTCAAGTAAAGACAAATGAAGTGGACGGCTACCGTGCTGTTCAGGTGACCACTGGCAGTGTTAAGCGTTCACGTCTTAACAAGTCTCAGGCCGGTCATTTTGGCAAGGTTGGCGTTGAGGCGGGCGAAGGCCTTTGGGAATTCCGTCTGGCTGAAGCCGACAACACGGATTATCAGCCGGGAGCTGAATTCGGTGTCGATATGTTCGAGGAAGGCCAGTTCGTTGATGTCTGTGGCGTCAGCATTGGTAAGGGATTTGCAGGCGTCATCAAGCGCTACAACTTCCGTACTCAGGATGCGACACACGGTAACTCGCTGTCGCATCGCGCGCCGGGTTCTATCGGTCAGAATCAGACTCCAGGCCGCGTCTTCAAAGGTAAGAAGATGGCTGGTCACATGGGGGCTGAACAGGTCACCGTACAGAATCTCAAGATCTCTGCGATCCACAAGGACAAGTCGCTCATCCTGATCAAGGGCGCGATTCCAGGTCCCAAGGGCGGCAAGGTCGTTATTAAGGCCGCTGTAAAGAAGTAAGGTAAGAACATGTCGCTTGTAATTCCATCAGCAAAAACTGGCGGTACAGGACTTCCGGTCAATGCGGAGGTTTTTGGTCGCGAGTTCAACCAGTCGCTGGTCCACCAGTTGGTGGTTGCCTATATGGCCGCAGCACGATCTGGCACGAAGGGTCAGAAGACCCGCTCTGAGGTCAGTGGTGGCGGCGCGAAGCCCTGGAAGCAGAAGGGAAGTGGCCGTGCCCGTGCAGGTACTACCCGCAGCCCGATCTGGCGCACCGGTGGTGTGACGTTCGCTGCGCGTAACCGCAACTATGAGCAGAAGCTGAATAAAAAGATGTATCGCGCAGCCATGCGCTCAATCTTTTCTGAGCTTCTCCGTCAGGGCCGTTTGGTTGTATCAGATGATCTGACTGTCTCAGAACCAAAGACCAGTGCTCTCAAGAAGAAGCTTGAAGGTCTGGGTCTGAGTTCCGGTCTCATCGTGACCGAGGGTCTCGATATCAATCTGTACCTCTCAGCTCGCAACCTGCCGCATGTCACTGTTTCTGAGGCGCGTTCGTTGAGCCCGGTTGAGCTGGTGCACAGCGAGAAGGTTGTCGTTACTACGGCTGCCTTGAAGGCGATTGAGGAGAGCTTGTCATGAAGCAGATTGATTTGATGAGCATTTTGGAGGCTCCGGTTGTATCCGAAAAGAGCACCCGTAATGCAGAAAAGGAAAACCGTGTGGTTTTCCGGGTTAAGCGCACTGCAACCAAGAACCAGGTAAAGAGAGCCGTTGAGCTCCTCTTTAAGGTTGAGGTTGATTCTGTTCACGTTTTGAACGTGAAAGGTAAAGATAAGCGCTTTGGCCGTTTCGTCGGCACCCGCTCAGATTGGAAGAAGGCTTATATCAAGCTTAAGCCTGGTTTCGACATTGATTTTGCCGCCGCCTAAAAGGCTTGAGCGGGATTAGAACACTACGGAATAAAGATCATGGCACTTGTTAAATCCAAACCCACCTCTGCCGGCTCCCGGTTTGTGGTTCGGGTCAAGACGGATGGACTTTACAAGGGGCGTCCGGAATCTTCACTGATCGAAAAGAAGATCAGAAGTTCAGGTCGCAACAATCAGGGGCGCATCACTACCCGTCATAAGGGCGGTGGCCACAAGAAGTTCTACCGCATCGTCGATTTCAAGCGTGACAAGATCGATATTACCGGTCGTGTTGAACGGATTGAATACGATCCAAACAGAACAGCTCATATCGCCCTTGTCGTATACAAGGATGGTGAGCGCCGTTACATCATTGCACCTAAGGGAATCGTTGTTGGGCAGGAAGTTGTTTCTGCCGAGTACGCACCGATTAAGACGGGTAACTGTCTGCCGCTCCGTAATATACCGGTGGGTTCTGTGGTCCACTGTGTAGAACTCAAGCCAGGCAAGGGCGCACAGATTGCGCGCGCTGGCGGAGCTTCTGTTCAGTTAGTGGCTAAGGAAGGCACCTATGCGACGATCAGGCTTCGTTCTGGTGAAATGCGTAAGGTGTTGGCTGACTGCAAGGCAGTTATTGGTGAAGTATCCAATCACGAACATAACCTTGCATCACTCGGTAAGGCTGGCGCAACGCGCTGGCGCGGTATTCGTCCTACCGTTCGTGGTGTTGCCATGAACCCGGTAGATCACCCACATGGTGGTGGTGAAGGGCGCACCTCTGGTGGTCGTCATCCCGTATCACCTTGGGGTACCCCGGCTAAGGGTTACAAGACCCGTAACAACAAGCGGACCGATAAGCTGATCGTCCGTGGCCGCAAGAAGTAATCATTTTTAGAGGTATTGACCGTGCCACGTTCGATCAAAAAAGGACCCTTCATTGATCACCATCTCCTGAATAAGGTTTTGGATAGCAATAACAGCGGAAACAAGCGCCCGATCAAGACTTGGTCGCGCCGTTCGATGATCCTTCCGGAGATGATCGGTCTGACCATCGCCGTACACAACGGACGTCAACACGTTCCGGTGCTGGTAAGTGACAACATGGTAGGCCATAAGTTGGGCGAGTTCGCACCGACACGTACCTACAAGGGCCACCAGGCAGACAAGAAGTCAAAGTAATCATCTTGTCCATATTTTGAGAGCGAATAACGATGGCAACGACAGCAAGATTGAACACGGCAATGGTCTCGGCACAAAAGTGTCGGTTGGTCGCTGACCAGATCCGTGGCCTTAAGGTTGATAAGGCGATCGATATCCTGACCTTTAGCCCGAAGAAGTCGGCGCGTATCATGAAAAAGGTTCTGGAGTCGGCGATTGCAAATGCCGAACATAACGATGGTGCCGATATCGACGAGTTGCGTGTCAAGGCTGTCGAAGTTGGTGAGGGTGCGACGCTGAAGCGTATGTCCCCGCGTGCGAAAGGCCGTGCGAATCGCATAAGCAAGCGCACCTGTCATATCACTATTCAAGTATCTGAAAAACGCTAGGTTTCATATGGGACAGAAAGTACACCCTACAGGAATCCGCCTTGGCATCGTCAAGGATTGGACCTCACGTTGGTATGCCAACAGCAAGGACTATGCTACGTATCTTCACAAGGATCTCGTAGTTCGTGAATTCCTGCGCAAGAAGCTGGGTCATGCCTCAGTAAGCCGCATTCAGATCAATCGTCCGGCAAATAATGCCCATATCACGATTCACACAGCCCGTCCTGGACTTGTGATCGGTAAGAAGGGTGAGGACATTGATACTCTGCGTCGTTCAGTTTCTGAAATGATGGGTGTTCCTGTCCAGATCAGCGTTGAAGAAATTCGTAAGCCTGAACTGGATGCACAACTCGTTGCCGAAGGCGTCGCGCAGCAGTTGGAAAAGCGCATCATGTTCCGTCGCGCCATGAAGCGCGCCGTACAGAATACGTTACGTCTCGGTGCTGAAGGCATCAAGATCAGTGTTGGCGGTCGCCTGAATGGCGCTGAAATCGCCCGTACTGAGTGGTATCGCGAAGGGCGTGTGCCGCTTCACACCTTCCGTGCGGATATTGACTATGGATTTGCCGAAGCAAAAACCACCTACGGTGTTATCGGTGTGAAGGTATGGATCTTCAAGGGAGAAGTACTTCCGCAGATCGGAACCGATACCAAGCTTGCCTCTGCAGAAGCCTAATTGAGTAGGTCACAAGCTTATGTTGCAGCCAAAAAGAACCAAATTCAGAAAGCAGCACAAGGGTCGTAATACCGGCCTTGCGCAGAAGGGAAACAAGGTCAGCTTCGGCGAATTCGGCCTGAAGTCAGTGGAACGTGGACGTATGACCGCACGTCAGATTGAATCTGCACGTCGTGCGATTACCCGTCACGTAAAGCGTGGCGGTAAAATCTGGATCCGCGTGTTTCCTGATAAACCGATCACCAAGAAGCCTCTCGAAGTTCGTATGGGAAGCGGAAAGGGTAGCGTCGAGTACTGGGTAGCAGAAATCAAGCCTGGCACGATGTTGTATGAACTCGAGGGCGTTAGCGAAGAGCTGGCACGCGAAGCGTTTGCACTTGCATCTGCCAAACTCCCGATGAAGACGACATTTGTCGTCAGGACGGTCATGTAATGAAGGCGAAAGAAATCAGAGAAAAGTCAGCAGCTGAACTTAACGAGGAGCTCTTGAATCTCCATCGTGAACAGTTCAACCTGAAAATGCAGAAGGCCACTGGGCAGCTTGCTCGCCCAGACCAGATTTCTAAGAACCGGAAGACCATAGCGCGGATCCACACGATTCTCGCTCAGAAAGGGGCACAGGCATGAGTGAAGTAAAGACAGTTCACACCCTGACCGGAAGAGTGGTCAGCAACAAGATGGATAAGACCATCTCTGTAAAGATTGAACGCGTTGTTCCTCATCCGCTCTATGGAAAGTTCATCCGTCGTTCCACCAAGCTTCTGGCGCACGACGAGAACAACGAATCCCGCGAAGGTGACGTTGTAACCGTGTCCGCCTGCCGTCCAATTTCCGGCAGGAAAGTATGGAAGCTGGAAAGGATTGTAGAACGGGCCAAGT
>CAYFOC010000139.1:0-5132 GCA_964344615.1 uncultured Methylococcus sp. | reverse complement strand
CTCGAATTCATTGACGGCAATGCGATTCGGCTGGTCCGCCGATATTCCTCGGCCTCTCTGCCTGAAGAAGCGGAAGCCTTGTTGATGATCGAGGTCGACGGTTTCGAGGAAGCGCTTCCGGTTCAGATCGAAAGCATCCGAAAGGCTGCTGAAAATGAGGGTCTCCTGAGCTTCGACGTTGCTGAATCCAAGGCCGAGGTCGATGCCCTCTGGCAAACCCGGAAAGCGCTTTCGCCCACGCTTCGAAAGGCTGCGCCCAAGAAGATCAATGAAGATGTGGTGGTTCCGGTGACTGAACTCCCTCAACTCATCCAGGGCATTGATGACCTTTCCAAAAAACATGATCTTTTGATCGTGAACTTCGGTCATGCCGGTAACGGCAACATCCATGTCAATCTTCTCTACGATCCCGAAAAACCGGGGGAAACCGAGAGGGCCAATGCCTGTCTCGATGACCTTTTCAGCCTGGTGCTGTCCCTCCGGGGAACCTTATCTGGCGAACATGGCGTTGGGATCGCTAAAAGGGATTACGTGGATCTTGAACTGGATGCAGGGACCCTGGATCTGATGCGTGGCATCAAGTCCCAGTTCGATCCCAACGACATCCTCAACTTTGGGAAGAGTTTCCCGGTGGAAGGCGTGGAGCCTGCAGGCCACTGAGATCCTGACGCCTCACCATTGGGCGTGAAAGGAGAGGACTTTTCTTAATGCGTCGCGATAGACCAGTGCCACGTTCTGTTCGCAGCGGTTCATTTCAGCGATCTGGAATGCCTCCGGATCGCCGGAAGGAACCTTGAGAAAACGTTCGAAGTTTTCCGCAAGGACCACCCTCGAAAGACCTGCGGCAATCCCACGCCCAATCGCCTTGACGTAAGCCTCCTTGAGGGTCCATCCGCGGATGAACCGCTCCTGCGTCATGGCCTCATTAAGACCCTCGAAAAACGACTGTTCCTCAGGTGAAAAGACCTCGCGGATCAAGGCCTCCCGTTGCCTGAGCGGTCTTCCTCCTTCGACATCGACCCCGACGTCGCAGCCAAGCGCCAAAGCGATCACAATGGTCCCTTTGGTGTGCGACAGGTTGAATTGAAGAGAGCCCTCCTGGCACCCCGGCTTTCCATGGGGGCCAATCACCAGGGAGACATCCTTCGGGTCTATCCCAAGGTGATGTCCTAAGAGGGATCGCAATCGTCCACGGCTTTGAATAAATACCGAACGGGTTTCAGGGTGTCTGAGATGGTCGCATCTCGCCTTTTCATCCAGTGAAAGACCTTCGCCGTAGCGATTCTCAAGGTCCTTGTCGAGATCAGGATCGGGGGTGAACGTCACCAGGTGCACCTCCCCGATACCCAGGGAAGGAACGCTGAGGCTTTCCCAAGGATCCTGGGACCAGCCTAAGGGCGAAGATTCACGAAGGCGCATGTTCAGGCGTATCCTAGTAGCAGAGTCTTTGAGGCCGTGTTGGTTGAAGGACCGCGATGAAAAATACTGATCAAACCCCACCGATGACTCAACAATACCAAGAACGCGCCCGCTGGATCGCCGCTGCCCTGCTGATTGCCCTCGGTGTGTGGACCATTCATGGTTTTCTCCTGCCCATCGCCTGGGCCATCGTCCTGTCGCTGACCCTCTGGCCATTGTACGATGCGATTCGACGACACCTCATCAAAGGCCCCCGCTACGAATGGATCGCCGCTTTGGTATTGAGCCTCTTGATGGCCATGCTGCTTTACGGCCCGGTCTCCTTCGGCCTCATCCGTATTGTGAAGGAAATGCAGTCGCTGACGAGCCTTCTCCATGTGGCCCAGCAACAGGGGCTGATTGCCCCGACCTGGCTCGGGAGCATTCCCCTTCTGGGTCCCGAATTGCTTCACCTCTGGGATCAGTGGCTTGGAAGCCCTGAATCCTTCAGGGAGATGGGACACAATCTCTTCGCCAGCAATCTCCCAAGCTATACGCGGCAGCTGGCGACCTTCGTCGTTCATAGGCTGGCCTCCGCCTTCTTCACCTTGGTGGTGTTCTTTTTCATTCTCCTGAATGGAAACCTTCTGAAGAATGATGTTTTGAGATTTGCCGACCAGCTTTTCGGCAAGAATGGGGATCGCCATGTCCGCCATGCGGCAAACGCCGTTCGTGCCACCGTCAACGGCATCGTCCTTGTGGCTGTCGGGCAAGGGGTTGCCCTTGGGTTTGGCTATCAGATGGTCGGTTTTGACCACGCGGCCCTTCTGGGCGTGGTGACGGCTTTGATCGCCCTGATTCCCTTCGCTGCCAAGATCATGTCGCTGGGTGCAGGGCTGGTTCTTGTGATCCAAGGCTCCGTGGCCACCGGCATCGGATTTTTGCTTTATGGTCTCCTGGTGGTTGTTCTCTCCGACAACTATGTCAAACCCAAGCTGATCGGGAATCAGGTGCACCTTCCCTTCATCTGGACCTTGTTAGGCATTCTCGGCGGCATCGAAAGCTTTGGGTTTCTTGGGCTTTTCTTGGGTCCGACCGTGATGGCGGTTCTGATTTCGGTATGGCGCGACAGCCGTGAAGGTTCTGACGGAGCGCCATGACCTCGATCGATTCTGAAAAGGGGATCCCTGGAATCCTCAAGGCCGCTTTTTATCCCTGGATTTATCTTCTGGGCGCCGCTTTCTTGGCGGCGCTCCTCGCATACCCCTTGTTTCTCTGGTGGGGGAACGGGGACATCAGTGTGTTCAGGACCCTGGTGAGTCGGGGAGGTCAGGTCTTTTTGATCTTGGGCCTTTTCCCGATCGCACGTCGCCTGAAGGTCGAACGCAGGGATTTTGGCCTCACGGGCCACCTTTCATCCGGAATCAGGCGGGGATTCCTCCTAGGACTCGTGACCCTTGGATTTCATGGGATGCTGCTGGTGTACTTCGGTATCCGCTCATTTCATTTCCCGGATATCGGCCTTACGGGTTACGGACGAATGATGGGATCGGCGCTCCTTTCAGGTGTCGGTGTCGCCCTTCTGGAAGAAACCCTCTTTCGCGGGGCCTTGATCGGATGTCTGATGCGCATCACGGGACCTCTCGCCGCGCTCATCATTTCGGCATTCGATTACGCCGTTCTCCATTTCATCGGGACCTACTGGACGACCGATCCCTCCAAGGTCGGCTGGGATACAGGCTTCAGAATTGCTCTCGATGGATTTTCACATCTTCTCAAGGCGGACCCCTCCTCGCTTCTTTCTCTCTTCATGGCGGGCCTCCTGCTGGGATCTGCAAGGCTTTTTTTTAGGGGCGGAATCGGTTTTTCGATGGGGCTTCATGCCGGTTGGGTGTTCATCATCAAGATCTTCAAGCCTGTTTCCATCATCGACATCACCTCCAAGAACATCTGGATGATCGGTCGCTATGACCTGATCATCGGCTACTTGTCGTGCCTGTGGCTTCTGGTCATCCTGATTTTCATTCTCTATTCCCGCTTCAGATTCCAAAGGCCATGACGCAGAAAGACGAAAAATTCAAATCGGCGCAGGACCGCATCCAGGATTTTGATTTTGGCCTTGAAACCGCGCGTGTTTTCGATGACATGCTGGATCGATCCGTCCCTTTTTATGCAGAAATGCAACGAATGATCGGAGAAATCGCCCGCGATTTTGCCGTGCCGGAATCAAACCTCTACGACCTTGGCTGCTCGACCGGAACCACCCTGAGGCAACTCGATGAAATCATCCAGGAACCGATTCATCTGATCGGCATTGATGCCTCCCCTGAAATGCTCGAAAAGGCCGAGGAGAAATGTTCATCGCGTCCTTCCCGTCATCCGATGTCCTTTGTCCAGGCGAACCTTGAGGGGGAACTGCCGATCGAGAATGCATCCGTCGTGATCATGAATCTCACGCTTCAGTTCGTTCGCCCCCTCTACCGGGATCAACTGCTCTCAAGCATCGCCAAAGGCACCCGAAGCGGCGGCTGTCTCATCCTGGTGGAAAAGGTGTTGAGCGAACACTCGGCGCTCAACCGGCTCTTCATCAAGAATTACTACGATTTCAAGCGTCGGAACGGCTACAGCGACATGGAAATTGCCCAAAAGCGCGAAGCCCTCGAAAATATTCTCGTTCCGTATCACGAATCGGAGAATCGGGAGCTTTTGATCCGAAATGGCTTTGCGATCGTTGAACCTTTTTTCCGCTGGTACAACTTTTCAGGGCTGATTGCGATTCGAAGCTAACCGCTTTCCTCAAGGTTTTGCGATAATCCGCCTCGCTCGTTTTCCTTACCACACTCCACTCATCGTCCATGGCTGCCAGCGCGTCCCGAAAAAACAAGAATCAGCTCCCCATGCAGAAGGGGCATCTTGTCATGTGGAATGACCTCAAGGGATTTGGTTTCATTCGCCCGGATGGCACCGATGAGGACTTTTTTGTCCATATCAGCACCTTCAAGAAGGGACTGCCCCGGCGTCCTGAAATTGGCGATGAAATTCATTTCAGGCCGCATGAGGGAAATTCGGGTCGAAAAAGGGCAGCGTTTGCCCTGATTCCGGCTCTTGAACAGAAGGACACTGGCAAGGGGCGACATTTCAGCCTTAACCCAAGGCCCCGTAGCGTTTTCGTCAATTTGTTGATTATCACGCCTCTGGTGCTCTCCGGTTACCTCTTGGTCCTGGCCAAGAATCCGGCGCCCTTCTTCCTCTATTGGATCTTGAGCATCCTGACGATGTTCCTCTATGGAACCGACAAGGCCCATGCCGCGACCCGTCGCTGGCGGGTTCCTGAAATCTATCTCCACATTCTGGAGTTTCTGGGGGGATGGCCCGGGGCACTGATCGCCCAGAATGATTTTCGCCACAAGACCCGCGTGACCACGTACGTCTGGATCCTCAGAGGCATCATCGCCATCCATCTGATGGGATGGTTTATCTATTTCTACTGGACCTTGAAGCAGACGGCCCTCATTCTCGAGTGAAGGCCATCCCCTCCGTTCTCTTCCCTTCAAGAACCTGAATCAGGCACGGGAAAGGCTCTTGGACCCCTGATCCGGGTCATTTCTTTCTAAAAGATCCTGAAATCCGTCTGTTCAAGGTTGAGACCGGACAGGTGTTGCGGAGTCCGAGGCTCAAGGGAGCGCGAATGCATCACGTCTTTCAGGATTCTTGGGGATTCAAGCTAAAGACGA
>CAYFOC010000138.1:0-5224 GCA_964344615.1 uncultured Methylococcus sp. | reverse complement strand
GTGCCTGGGGCATTCCCTGCGCCATGGCCGGCGCTGAAAAAGTCGATGCCGTGGACGCCTCGGAATCGGCGCTGGAACTGCTTCGTTCCAATGCGGCGCGGAATGGTGTTTCCGATCGGGTGGAGGCGCATCAGGGCGATGTCTTCGATTTCCTCCGCGCCGCGCGTGAAGAAAAGCAGCACTGGGATGTGATCATTGCCGATCCTCCTGCCTTCATCAAGCGCAAGAAGGATGTGCCAAAGGGGATTGAAGCCTACCGTCGCCTGAACCAGATGGCGCTGCAGGTGCTTGCGCCCGGCGGCATCCTGGTCGCGGCCTCCTGCTCCTATCACCTTCAGCGTGAGACGCTCAAGGATGTCTTGCGGGCCTCTTCAAGGCATCTCGACCGGCATCTGGTCATTCTTTCGGAAGGTGGGCAGGGTCCGGATCATCCGGTGCATCCGGCGATCCCCGAAACCGATTACCTCAAGGCCATCTTTTGTCAGGCGGGGCCGAGCCTTTAGTGGCTCGCCCTTGAAAGACCCTCGGGGAGCCCCCACCATTTCGCGCAGACGGCCAGGCCGATTTTTTCTTTTGGACTGTTGTTGAGGACTTTCATGCTGCAGCGCCCTCTCCTGATTTCATCGATACTCACCGCACTTCTGGTGGCTTCCGGTTCACTGCGTGCGGAGCTCCCCCCGGCTGTTGAAGGCCAAGCCTTGCCGAGCCTTGCGCCCATGTTGAAGCGGGTCACCCCGGGGGTCGTCAATATTTCGACGAAGACCAAGATCGTCGAAGCCGAACATCCTCTGATGCGGGATCCCGTTTTCCGTCATTTTTTCGGGGTGCCGAACATGCCGAGCCAGCAAAGGGAAAGCTCTTCGCTGGGATCGGGCGTCATCGTGGATGCAGGGCGAGGCTTTATCCTCACCAATAACCATGTGGTCGACAAGGCGGATGAAATCACGGTCACCCTGACCGATGGACGGAAGCTGAAGGCTCGGCTGGTCGGAACCGACAAGGAATCGGATGTGGCGGTCATCAAGGTGCCCGCAGAGCAGCTGACTGAAGTCAGGATGGCGAACTCCGATGAAGTCCAAGTCGGTGACTTTGTCGTGGCCGTCGGCAATCCCTTTGGTCTCGGGCAGACCGTCACCTCAGGCATCGTCAGTGCGCTGGGCCGCTCGGGACTCGGCATCGAAGGGTATGAAGACTTCATTCAGACTGATGCTTCGATCAATCCCGGAAATTCGGGGGGAGCCCTGGTCGATCTTCAGGGCCGCCTGGTCGGCATCAACACGGCAATCCTTGCACCCAATGGCGGGAATGTGGGCATCGGCTTCGCCATTCCGGCCAATATGGCGCTCAGCATCATGAATACCCTGGTCGAGCACGGCAGCGTGAAGCGAGGACTGGTCGGGGTTCAGGTACAGGATCTGACCCATGATCTCGCCGAAGCCTTCAAGATTTCAGAGCGTCATGGGGCGGTCGTGACCGGCATTCAGCCGGGATCTCCTGCGGAAAAAGCCAAGCTTGAAACCGGTGATGTGATTCTTGCCGTCAACGGCAAGAAAGTCCGCAACAGCCAGGATGTTCGAAATGCCGTCGGTCTGGCGCAGATTGGTGATGAGGTCGAGCTTGAAATCATTCATAAAGGTGAGGCGCTGACCCGAACGGCACAGGTGGCGGCTCCCAAGATCAGCGTGATGGACGGGGCATCGATCAATCCCAAGCTGGCAGGCGTGATTTTCCGGGATCTCAATCGCAGTGGACGCGCTGAAGGGGTTCAGATTGAAAAGATGAACACCGGATCCTATGCGTTCCGCTCGGGTCTCCAACCGGGGGATGTCATCCATGAGGTCAACCGCAAGCCTGCCGAAACCGTAGCGGATCTCCAGAAGGCAGCCCAAGGCGCCCGGGAGCTGATGCTCAACGTGGAGCGCGGTCAGCAGGGCTTTATCGTTGTCTTAAGGTAACGGATCGGTAGAATCCTTTTATCGCAGGCTTGATCCGGCTCCTAAGGGAATCGGATCAAGCCGACCGCGGGGGCTTCGGCCCCCTCGTTTTTTTGACCCTCAGGTTCGAGGATTGCAACATGTATTTACACGAATTCCAGGCCAAGGCCCTCCTGGGCGCGGCGGGCGTCCCTGTTCCGACGGGCCGGGTCGCGACCTCTCCTGAGGAGGCTGGACGTCTTTCGAAGGAAGTCCCCGGAACTCGCTGGGTGGTCAAGGCACAGGTTCATAGTGGCGGACGCGGCAAGGCTGGGGGCGTCATCCTCTGTGATTCACACGAAGCTGTGGCGGAGGCTGCGAAAAAGCTGATCGGTACCCGCTTGGTCACGATTCAGACCGGTGCCGCCGGGCTCCCGATCGGTAGCATCTTCATCGAGGAAGTGAGGCCGATTGCCGCCGAGTTCTATCTTTGTGCCCTGATCGACCGAACCCGTGCCCGGGTGACTTTGATTGCATCCGCATCGGGCGGTGCGGATATCGAAGAGGTCGCCGAAACAGCGCCTGAGAAGATCATTACGGTCGAAGTGCATCCGGCCGCTGGGCTTCAGGCCTACCATCTTCGGACTTTGGGTTACGGCATTGGACTCGAAGGCGATACCCTTCGTCAGTTCAGCGATCTTGCGCGTGGGGTCTATCGCCTCGCCATCGAAAAAGATCTGCTTCAGGTCGAGATCAATCCCCTGGCGATGGATGGCGAAGGCCGTCTGATGGCGCTCGATGCCAAGATCACGGTCGATGACAATGCCCTGGCGCTTCATCCCGATCTTTCGGCTCTGCGCGATGTCAGTCAGGAGGATCCAAGCGAAGCCAAGGCCCGTGATCTTGATCTGAGCTATGTCACGCTGGACGGTTCCATTGGCTGCATGGTCAACGGCGCGGGGCTGGCCATGGCCACGCTTGATGTCATCAAGCTCCACGGCGGACAACCGGCCAACTTCCTCGATGTCGGCGGCGGCATTACCAAGGAGCGAGTGGCCGCAGCCTTCCGTCTCATTCTTTCAGAGCCCAGGGTCAAGGCGATCCTGGTCAATATCTTCGGCGGGATTGTCCGCTGCGATCTGATTGCCGAAGGGGTCATTGAGGCCGCCCGGGAAACCGGTGCGACACTTCCCATCGTGGTTCGCCTCGAGGGAACCAACGCCCAAGCGGGACGCGATCTACTTGCGCGATCCGGTCTTGCACTGATTCCGGCGGCGACGCTGGATGAAGCCGCCATCAAAGCTGTCGAGGTTGCCCAGTGAGTATTCTGATTCATCGCGAAACCAAGGTTCTCTGTCAGGGCATAACCGGCAAGCAGGCGACGTTCCATACCGGTCAGTGCCTGGAATACGGTACTAAGCTTGTGGGTGGCGTGACGCCCGGCAAGGGTGGAAGCGAACACCTCGGACTTCCGGTCTTCAATACGGTCCGGGAAGCGGTGCTTGAAACCGGCGCTACGGCCAGCATGATCTATGTGCCGCCGGTCTTTGCGGCCGATGCCATTCTGGAAGCCGCTGAGGCCGGAATCGAGCTGGTGGTCTGCATTACCGAAGGGATTCCCATTCACCATATGCTGAAGGTCAAGGCGGCGCTTCAGGGAAGTGCTACCCGGTTGGTTGGGCCCAACTGTCCCGGCGTCATCACGCCCGGTGAATGCAAGATCGGCATCATGCCCGGCATGATTCACCAGCCCGGCGTCATCGGCATCGTTTCAAAATCAGGAACCCTGACCTACGAAGCCGTCCATCAGACCACGCAGGTGGGGCTAGGGCAGACCACCTGTGTCGGGATTGGCGGCGATCCCATCAAGGGCATGGACTTCATCGAGGTGCTGGATCTGTTTGAAAAGGATCCTTCGACCAAAGGAATCGTCATGGTGGGAGAAATCGGCGGGACGTCCGAGGAAGAGGCGGCGGAATTCATTCGCGCCCATGTCACCAAGCCGGTGGTGTCCTATATCGCAGGGGCCAGTGCGCCTGAAGGCAAGCGCATGGGCCATGCGGGCGCCATCATCTCCCAGGGGAAGGGCAGCGCCGGCAGCAAGATGCGGGCGCTGGAAGCCGCCGGTGTCGAGGTGGTCCCAAGCCCCAGCCAGATCGGCGAGGCCATGCTCCGGCGCGTCGGGCGCTAAAAGCCCTCAGCGGGGATTCGCGCTGCCTGGCGGGAATCCCTCAAGAATGGTGACCACGCCCTTTTCGATCTGGGCGGGCTGGCTGGAACGGAAATAGCCGAAATCATGCTTGTCCTTGATGCCGGCATTCCAGATGATTTTGCCGGACGCCGGGTCGACCATGAGGATCTCGAGGCGTGCCTCCTCGTACTGGGAGCTGTAGGGGTTTTCCGAAGGGGGTGGCACACGGCCATCCGAACCTTCGGGGAGCAGGGACCCATGAGCGCCGGGGAACATGATGCCGACCGCACCGTATCCGCCATTGGGTTTTTTATGGCTGTCCAGCGCCCACTCCCCAAACGAATAGGCAATTTTGACGTCCGGCTGGCTGCTCGATTGCCGGTAGCCCTGCGCCTCCATCTGGCGTTTGATTTCTGAGCCCAACAGGGTATCCAGATGCAGGCGTTCCGCGGTTTTCTTCGCGGCCTCCGTCTCCAGGGTTCCTCCTGCAAAATCGAAGGTCTTGATATGACCGAAATTGAATTTCGGGTCATAGTCCCTCTGGACATCCACGGGGTGTGTGGCACAGGCCGAGAGGAAAATGGGGAGGAGCGCTAGGGAAGAAGCGGGAGACAGTCTCATGATCGGCGCCTGAGTGGAGATGTGGCTATCAGGGTAACGCAGGAGGCATCGTGAGGACAAATAGACGCTGAAAAGCAAAAGGCCCGGTCCGTCTTTAAGACGGACCGGGCCTTGATGCGGGCCTTAATGCCTTAGGGCTTGACGTAGGTCAGCCAGTCCGCGTGATCCTGACGGCGTCCATAGACGTAGTCAAAGTAAAGGCTCTGCAGCTTTTCGGTGATGACACCACGACCGCCGAGGCCAATCTTGCGTCCGTCGAGTTCACGAATCGGCGTCACTTCAGCCGCTGATCCCGTGAAGAAGGCTTCATCCGCGACATAGACTTCGTCACGGGTGATGCGCTTTTCATGAACCTCAAGACCTTGCTCGCGTGCGATGGTGAAGATCGTTTCGCGGGTAATGCCTTCGAGAGCGCTGGTCAGATCCGGGGTGTAGAGCTTTCCGTTGCGAACGATGAAGATGTTTTCGCCGCTGCCTTCCGCTACATAGCCCTCGTGAT
>CAYFOC010000137.1:0-5237 GCA_964344615.1 uncultured Methylococcus sp. | reverse complement strand
CGGTTCCTTTTCTAAGGCAATCGAATACCTGCGCTCTATCAATGTTTCGCTGGACCATCCGCTCCGTTGCGTGGTGAGTGAAAATTACCCTGCCTCTATCGACGCATTCACGGATGATTTTCACTGCCATTGAGTCGGTCAACTCTAATGGTGCAACGGTGTTGTTAATCATGGTCTCCCGAACCTATCAACCTATAAAAACTATAGGTGCGAGCTCTTTCCTGTGCAACTAAGCAATTTTTCGATGTGCGTCCTGGCTGGGCCTAGGATCAAGCTGAATCGAAGGATCTGGCGTTCTTACCCCCTTATGTCGGGCTTACAAGCTCAGCCAGGCGACCCGATCGGCGTATTTGTCGTCCAGTAGCTTCGGCCAAATTCTTCTTGTCTGAGCAGAGGATGGTCAGTCGGGTTCGAGCTCTTGTTACACCTGTGTAGATCAATTCCCGCGACATGATGGGGTTATCTTTCGTTTCCGGAAAGAGAAGGACGGCGTGTTCGAACTCGGAGCCTTGGGACTTGTGGATGGTCATGGCATAAACCGTATCCGCTTCACTGAGACGGCTCGGTAGGACGAATTTCAGAGAGCCATCGTCATTGCGGAAGACCACCTTCAGGACCGACCCTGTTCTATCCCGGTTGGGGAGAGAGAGCGCAATACCGATGTCGCCGTTCATGATCCCCAGTTCATAGTCATTTCTCGTCATCATGACAGGGCGTCCTTCATACCAGGCGCCTAAACGATTAATCAGGGCTTCCTCGCTGAGAACATCTTCAGCCAATTCATTGATGTGACTCACGCCCAATGGGCCCGTTCGAGTCGCGCACAAAATCTGATATCTGGAATACGCCTCCAGGATCGACAGGCTCCACGCGATGAATTGATCATCGGATCCATCCATCTCGGGACGAGTGTTTTTTATGAGGGAGAGGTAATACCCAAAGCCTTCATTGCTTCTGTCAGGGTCATCTCCAATGATCCATTTTCGGAAGTTCGATGGAGCGGGTACCGTTTTGAGGGCAAGACTGGTGATATCCGAGTATCCCGAAGTTGATTCAAGGAGTGACAGGACCTTTTCGGTCTCTCCCGCATTAATCGCACGAGCCAGAATGCCAATCCCTGAATGGTCATCGAAACGTTTTGAATAACGCAGCATGACTGTTCTTTGGGCTAGAGCGTCAGTGGATTCAGGTTTAACCGGGTCCAGGATTTCACCGCAAAGGCTTTCAATCCGTCCGCAGGTGGGTGCGGTATAACCCCGGGATTCGATGTCTTTACAGAGATCGCCCAGTACTGAGCCTGCCTCAACAGAGGCCAATTGATCCTTATCACCTACGAGAATGAGTCGGGTTGAAGATGGAAGCGCCTTAAGAATGGCAGCCATCATTTCTATATCGATCATCGATGCCTCATCGATGACCACGACATCGGCGTGAAGGAGATTATCCTCGTCATGACGGTAACGACGGCCATGCCGTGAGGCCCCCAGCATCTGGTGGATGGTGATGGCCTTTTCAGGAGCATACTTTCTCAGTGGCTCAGGAATGCTGCTGACAGCAGCAGCAATCGATTCAGAAAGTCGGGCAGCCGCTTTCCCCGTTGGGGCAGAGAGCAAGATTCGTAGGGGGTGATCCTTTTGGAGAAGGGCCAGAATACGGGCAACGGTGTAGGTTTTCCCTGTACCCGGTCCCCCCGTCAAAATCAGAAGCCGTCCTTCTGTGGCAAGGGCGGCACTAATCTTTTGCCAGTTCGGACCTTGCGGCTTTGATCCGGATCCGTCAGTAAGATCGTCAGGAAAAAGATCTTTGAGTGTTCCTGAGACGTCTGAACTTTCTTCAACGCACCCATCTATACGCTCAAGAACTTCCCTTGCGATGCGTTGTTCATGATCCCAGTTCCGCGTGAGATAAATTCGATCACTATCCAACACAAGCGGGGCGGATGCTTCGGCCTTGCCAACGAGTGGGGATGCCAGGAGAACGGATGACCATTCATCCCAGGTCAACTGCGGGAGCAGGGATTCGGGGGAGGGACCTTTCACTGTGGTCTTGAGAGCAAAATCATCTCGAGGCTGAGCGGTCAGGATATTTCCAGGCGATTGCAGGAACTCTATGGGATCAAGACAGGTATGCCCCATCCCATATTGATAGCTTGCCAGAGCCCCGGCGAGGAGGACACGGCCATCGCTGGAAGGGTCCCGTTGATGAAGAAACTTGGCAATGGCCAAATCGACCGCTCGGATCGTCCCGTTCTGATGCCAGATCGAGAGGATCTCCAGCATTTCATTTGCCAGCATGCTGGACCTCCTGTGAGACGCTTCCTCTGAAAAGGAGGTCCAGCTTTTCTATTGAATCTTTGGATGGCTTCTCGAAATGAACCCCGCCTACAGGACCGCCGACGCCTCTAAGGAAGAAATAAACAGCGCCTCCGATATCTCGTTCGTAATCATAGTTGGCGCCCAATCGGGACTTGAGATAGCGATGAAGAGCCAGCAGGTAGAGGACATATTGGGCGTCGTAACGTTTTTCGAGTAAGGCATGACGAATCGCTGTTTCGGTATAGGCCTTTTCATCCTTGCCGAGCCAGTTGGATTTGTAGTCGGCCACGTAGTACTTGTTGTCGTGTCGGAACACGAGATCGATGAATCCCTTCAGGACTCCGTTCAACGTTGATGGATTGAGCGCAGGTCTATTCTCGTTAGGTAATGCGGCTTCCTTGAAAATGACATCCATTGAGGTGGCGCGGACGTCATTGGCCTCAAACCAGAATTCCATTTCAGTGAGACAATCCTTCACGGAAAGGTCGGCAAGGGACAGATTCCCTTCTCTGACACCGAAAGCTTGCGTAAGGAACGCAGCTAACCAGTCCTTCAGGATGCCATCCCATTCATCGTAATGTCGCCCGCGCATGACGCCATCCACCAGGTGACCCAGAGCCTCCTTATCCTTGGAAAGCGTATCGAATCCGACCTTGGCCGCTGACTCAAGCAGGTCATGGAGAAAGACACCGTGCGATGCGCCGGCAGGGAATTCATGGATGGTGAGAGCCTTCTGAGCGGACGAATCGCTCCAAGGACTGAACCTTCCTGAACGGAGATCGAAGTCCTCTTCGGTGGATTGATCCTCTGAGGCATTTTCAGGCTCATCATTATCGCTGTCGGAGGGAAACGCCGACGTATCGCCTTTGGAAAACTTAAGAGCGCTGTAACTCGCTATCCACCAAGATTCAAAGCCTTCGCCCTGGAACCTGAGATCCTCCTTGGGATTGGAGTGCCTTGCCCCTTGCGGCAACAGTGTTTCGGGTGCCGATGGCTCGATATCGACAATACTGACCTTCTCAAGGCCCTGGATGCTGGTTTCGATCAGGCTCTTGAGATCGTGAGCCTGAATGACCTGGCCGCCGCTGAGAAGATAGCCCATGGCCCCCTCGTGTAAGGTCGGAACGTTGATGTTTCCCACTTTCAAGGGTGCCATGCCCAACCAACAGGCATGACGGGCGCGGGTGATGGCGACATACAAAAGGCGGAGCTCCTCTTGAAGGCGTTCAGTCTCCATTTTGGCCTTCGCAGCTTTTTTATCTTCGCACCCCTCTATGAGCTCAAGTTTGAGTGGGTGCAGAGGGTCTTCCTGAATGTGATAGCGGTATGTCGTCAACCGGTTCGTCCGGACTTCCTTGTATCCGCACACAAAAGGCAGGAACACCAAGGGGTACTCGAGACCCTTTGATTTGTGGATCGTGACGACACGGATGAGGCCTTGATCGCTTTCAAGTCGAAGGACATTGTCTTTAGCCTCTTGAAGCTCATCATCAATGGATTCCTGGAGGAATCGAAGAAGCCCGAGTTCACCATCCCTCAGTCCCGACTCGGTTTGAAGGAGTTCAGCCAGGTGCAAGAGGTTGGTGAGCGTGCGTTCACCCGAAGAAAGGCTCAGGAGTCGCTCGGACAGTTTTTGCTCAAGGATTATCTGTCTGATGGCGGGAAGGATGCCGTGGGTACGCCAAAGATCCCCGTAGCTTGAAAACTCGGCAACGCGCTGGTCGAGGGCAAATTCATCCTCGTAGAGGTGCTCAAGATCTTCATAGTGAAGTCCCATGGTGGCGGTTGCCATCGCTGCACGGATCAATCGGCCGTTCTGCGGGTTAAGGCATGCTTTTAACCAGATCAAAACATCGCGTGCCTCTCGTGATTGATAGACCGAATCACTATCGGAGAGGTAAACGCTTCGAAGGCCTCTCGCTGAAAGGGCGTTGCGGACAGCCGTGGCTTCCTTGCCATCACGTACGAGAATCGCGATGTCTGATTCCTGTAAGGGCTTTAGAGAATGGTCCTTCGACTGAAAACAGGCCTTGGGAGGTTCCATTCCAGCCTTATTCATCAACCGGACGATTTCGTTGGCGCACGCCTCAGCCATCTGCTTTTGATACAGCTTTTGCGGGATGGGTTGATCCTGATTGGCGGCATACCAGAAGGTCAGAGCATCGGCCGGTTGGTCATCAATGAGGAATTCTTCCGGGCGACCATGGGCGCTGACCCCGGTGAATTCGATGCGATCCTGATGGTCCCCCTGTTTGGGAAAATTGAAGGCCCCGCACGGGTGGTTCCTTTCCGCTTCCCCAAAAAGGTGATTGGTCGCATCGACGAGCGCTTGCGTGGATCGGTAATTACAGGGGAGGGTGTAGGTTCCGCCGCTTTGTCCGTTTTCATTCGGTGTGGGTCGTGCCCTCAGGTAGGCATAGACATCAGCTCCCCGAAATCCATAGATGGCCTGCTTGGGATCACCCACCATCAGCCATGCGGTGTCCTCCGAGCCTTGACCGTAGATCGTGTCAAAGATTTCGTATTGCTGGGGATCGGTATCCTGAAACTCATCAATGAGAGCGACCGGATACTGCGTGCGGATGATCTCGGCGAGTCGCTGGTTGTCGTTTTCAACCAGCGTCTCATGCAATTTCAAGATCAGATCGTTGTAATCCAGCCGCGCCTTTTGTGATTTTGAAAGCGAAAAATCTCGTCTGACCCAGAAGGCTGCAGAGCAAAGGACACGGTTATGAAGCTCAATCTCCAAGGCGGGTATGGCCTCGAGATGCTTACACCAGATGGCCATGAGTCTGAACGCCTCATGCGAAGGCTCTACCTTCTTGGCCGCAGCGTTCAGCAGGAAGCTACCCTCAGAAAAGAGGTTGATCCAGCTCGTGTTGTCGATCGATGCTCGACCTTTCGACCAGTTCCAAAAGTGCC
>CAYFOC010000136.1:0-5238 GCA_964344615.1 uncultured Methylococcus sp. | reverse complement strand
CTTGAAGCGGTTCGCGATGAGCTCAAGAAGATGGCGCAGAAGAATAACGCCGAAACTGCCTTTTATGAACGCGGCCAAAAGCTTGCTGAATTGACGTTCGAACATCCTGACAGTCTCGAGGAAGCCGCAAGTGCCCTGGGTCTTAAGGTACGACAGACCGCTATGTTTACGAGTACACACGGCGAAGGTCTTGCCGCTGAAGAAAATGTTCGCAAGGCGGCGTTCTCGGAGGATGTTCTTGCCGGCAAGAACAGTGAGCCAGTGGAGTTGGGTGAAGAGCGTGCCGTCGTTCTTCGTGTTCGCGACCATGAACCTGCTTCGGACAAGAGTATCGACTCGGTTCGGGCAACGATTCTCGATCGGCTTAAGGACCAGCAGGCGCGCGATGATGCGGCTAAGGCTTCTCAGGACCTGCTGACAGCGGTTCGACAGGGTAAAGGGCTTCAGGACGCGGCTAAGCCCTTGGGGTTGACAGTCGCTCAGGGCGTTGCCCTCCTGCGCACCACCGAAAAGGTGCCTCTGGAACTTCTCAAGGCGGTGTTTACCAACGCGCGCCCGACTGAAGGAAAGCCGACTCTCGGAGAGGTTTCATCGGTGGATGGCTCCCACTATGTATTCGTGATGACGCAAGTCAAGGACGGCTCATCGACCGCAAAGGATCCAAAAGAGTTTGAATCGGCTTCCGAATTTATGGAACGTGGCTACGGTCAATTGGAATACACGACCTTTATTGAAAGGCTCCGTGAGCGTATGGACGTTGAGATAAATAAAAAGGATTAAGGTGTCGAAAAGGGGGCCGGGTCTCTTAGATGTACCGGTTCCCCTCATAACCTGACTGATGATGAAGCGACAGCCGAAAGGCGGCGGCTCTGATTCAGAGAAGGTTATGAGACTGCGGATCAGGGCGATCCAAGGTTGTCATGGAGTGGCCGGATTCCAAGACGAGCAAGGACGTTTCGTATAACGTCAACACGGTGGCTTACGGAAAGTTGGCCAATTTCGAACGACAGAGCAACCTTCCTTAGGGCTACAGGTCCTCCTCTCTGTCACTAGCGTGACCAGACCGCGAATTCTTATGCGGTTTCCAACACCTGATTTGATGTGTTCCTTCGTTCTGGCAAGTTAGTCAGAATGCGAGGAAGGTCTGTTCTAAACTTTTGCCATAGCGCGCGCAACCTTTGGGGTCACCCCGCCTGATCTCTGGTTTCCAACCAGCTGAAGAACGTCGAATACGCCACTGCCAAAAGGCTGGTGCCGAGAAAGATCCCAACAAATCCCCAGGCTAAAAGCCCCCCGATGACCCCGACCATGATCAAAAGGAACGGGAGCGGACTTGATAACCCGATGAAGTAGGGCTTCACGACGTTGTCCATGATGTTGATCATAATGCCCCAGACTATCGTGAAAATAGCCCATCCATCTTGATCAAGATGGTAGAGCCAGGCGGCTACCGGGATCCATACGACCGAGGTTCCGATCTGAAGCAGGGCAGTCAGGAAACACAGTAGTCCGAGGATGGGAGCCGATGCCAGTCCCGCGAAGGCGAAGCCGATGCCCGATAAGAGCGCTTGTATCAGTGCGGTTCCGATGACACCCAAAGAGACGGCTCGAACGGTCATGGCAGCCGTATGAGCAGCCTTGACGGCAGACTCACCACCGATTCTCTCGGCAAAACGTACGGCAAAACCAGCACCAAGCTTTCCGTGTGAATAAAGGTAGCCTGCCATCAATACAGCCAGCAGGACATTGATGGCGTTGATCGCGAGATTGGCGCTGCCCTTGATGATCCATGACCCAGCGGCTGTCGCCGCCCCTCGGATTTTTTCTGCAGAGATGAGAGACGAGAAAGTACCTTCCCTCCATGTCTCTGTAAGGTTGTCGCCAACAATCGGAATATCTTCAAACCATTGGGGAGGGGGGCCCTTGACCCATTCAAGAATGGGGTCAGTCAGGGCATCAACCCGGGGAAGGTGAGTGGAGAGGGCATCGAGAGCAAACAAAGCGGGTATTACGAAAACCATCAGCAAAAAAAGCGTCAGGATCGTGGCTGCAAGATTTTCTCGTCCACCCAGCTTTCGGGCGATGAATTGGTAATACGGCCAGGTTGATATGGAAAGAATCAATGCCCAGATAAAAGAGGGAATGAATGGGGCAACAATCTCAAAGCAGGCATATATGAGACCGCCTACCAGCAGGAGCAAAAAAGAGCGCTCCACGATCAGTCCGCCGCTCAAAAAGGATTTGAAAATCACGGAGCTTACTCCTAGAGGTGTTTCAGGTCGGGTCGTTGAGCAGGGTGTCGGCTATTCGCCGGGTTACGATGTTCACGGACTGTTCCGTAGGATCATAGAGGATTACGGCGTCTCCTGATTGGAGTTGCCGTTCGACAGCCTGAATTTTTGAGGACAGGGAAAAACTCCCGGGACCGTAGTCCGTCCCTTCGCGGGTAACGAACTCTTCAATGATGCGGACTAATGTATCCGAATCAAGTGCGTGCAGAGGGATGAGAAGAGGCTGCTTTGAATCCGTTTCCACGGGTTTCCTGAGCGGGAAGGGGCCTGATGGATTTCATCAGGCCCTGAAGGTTCAGCTTAGAGACCCGACAACCCTACGATGTTGTAGCCGGCGTCCACGTAGAGGATCTCACCGGTAATTCCCGACGCAAGGTCAGAGCAAAGGAAGGCAGCAGCATTACCTACTTCTTCAATGCTGACATTCTTGCGAAGTGGTGCGGCTTGTTCTCCCTTGGCCAACATCTCGCGGAAATTCGCGATTCCAGAAGCCGCCAGCGTACGAATGGCACCCGCGGAGACAGCATTCACACGAATACCTGCCGGGCCGAGTGATGCGGCCATGTAGCGTACGTTTGCCTCAAGGCTTGCCTTGGCGATTCCCATGACGTTGTAGTTGGGTATTGCCCGTTCTGCACCGAGATAGCTCAAGGTTAAAAGCGCGCCGTTTCTGCCTTCCATCAAACTCCGTCCACCTTTTGCAAGAGCAGCGAAACTGTAAGAGCTGACGTCATGTGCAACTCGGAAATTTTCGCGGGTAACAGAGTCGAGATAGCTGCCTTCAAGCGCTTCACGGGGAGCAAATGCAACTGAGTGAACGATCGTATCAAGACCATCCCATTTTTTTCCGAGGTCCTTGAAGAGTTGGTCGATTTCCTCATCATTTGAGACGTCGCAAGGCAGAACGATTTTGGCTCCGAGCTCTTCTGCCAGCTTTTCGACGCGTTCCTTCAGTTTCTCGTTCTGATAAGTGAGGGCGATTTCTGCGCCTTCACGAGCCATAGCTTCAGCGATGCCGTATGCAATCGAGCGGTTGCTTGCAACGCCAACGATAAGTGCGCGCTTATTTTGCAGGAATCCCATGTGTTCTCTCCTCAGGTTCTTTTTATCTTCAATTTGGCCCTAGCGCATCAGCGCTCGCAGGGCCGTCTTCTGGTTGGCGATTAGAACGCAATCGCAAATCCACTGTATGTCAGAAGGCTTGCGCTACCGGAGGATGTGCCCGTACTCGCTTGGCCCCAGACGGAAAGACGTTTGGTTAGCGACCAGATAAAGCCTCCCCCGACAATATTGTCATTGACGGAAGTCACCCCGTTGGTCGTCACGATCTTTGATTGTGACACGGGGGACCTAGGAATTGTAGCGCCATTGATATAACCATGTATGAATAGCGAGAAAGAAGGGATAAAGAAGGACTTCTGGAGCGCCCACTGGAAGTTGTAGTCCCATTCATTCTTTCCAAATTGGTTCTGGCTTCGGTACGCTCCGATGTTGTATTCAAAGTCGATCTCGAAGGGAAGTGATTGGTCGAAGTTGAAGCTGAATCCAGGTTGAGTTCCCCCATTGGTAATGCTGCTTCCGAGCCATTGGGTGAGGATATAGGCTTCAAAGCCCATCGCAGGCAAGATGGAGTCGGGATGTTCGGTCATGATCTGGAACTTGGTGTCGAATCCCATTGGCGCGTAGTTCCAATGATTGACCTGACCACCGGTGAAGGTACTGCCGTTTCCGAAAACCCTCAGTTCGACATCGTCGGTAGCGCCATATCGAATGAGATATTCCATGTCGAATTGTTGGGGTCTTCCGCGGGAAGAACTGTAGTAACCGAAAGGGGCTACCTCAAGATAACTGCGGCCTTGTGGCAGCGTGAATGCACTATTGGGCCAGTTGGCAAGGTCAGCACCCGGGTTATCGATATCCGGCTCGAAGTGCCATGCCTCTACGTTTTCCGGGAGTCGTGCAGTAGAACGACTGTAACGGCCTTGGTGAAAGGAGGCGATCGCGGAATCGATGCTGTGATCTGCTATGGATTCAAAATGCTCAAGGTGTTCAAAGACCGGGTTCTTCTCTGGGGGAGAAAGGTCTTTTTGTAATCCTTTCAGATACGCCGATTTCCCAAGTTTCCTGCCATAAGATCTGAAATAGCCGGCATAAACATTGGGGGCATGAGGCAATTGGGACGCGGCTGAAGAAGCGTTGTTCTGCTTCTTCTTTTCACCCGGTTCCGTTGCCAGCAGCCATGAAGGATGAAGCGCGAGACCGGCCAAGAATATCAGTGCGCACGATGACTTGGGAACAGAGGCGACCAAAACTCTCACAAGGGACCGAATGACTCAGCGCTTACTGAAGGATGGGGATTTCTTCTTCGATTCCTGCATCGATGAAGGCCTTGATTTTGAGTTCTATCTGTACGAAGCGGGCCAGTTCACGCTGAGAGAGCACCTTTCCCATTTTTTCCACCGTTCGGATCAGTAGTTCGCCTCGACCTTGCTCAATCTTGATGCGCTCTTCAATGATGTGATGAGCGTCAGCTTCGCTCATGTTGTCATAGTTCTCTCCCATTGAGCTTAAAAGCTCCAGTCGAAGCGTTCTGTAGTGATCCAGTTCCTTTTGATAGCTTTCATAAAGCGGCCAGAATCTGGCCGCTTTAGATGGATCAAGGTGAAGAGATTGCTCGACCAGATTTCTTCTGGCCGTAACAGGATCATCCGAAAGCTGGATCTTTTCGACTGCAAAGACATCCGTTGCGAAGAAAAGGGCCAGACCAAATAGTAATGAAGATCTCAGCGATGGTCTGCTACTCATGCGGTGGATGATCAACGTAGTCTACAAATCGCTTCAGGTTTCTTCTGAACTTTTTAAAGCCTGAGAGCTGCGGCTCATTACTTTGGGAGCTTGCTGCCGGAGCTGGAGCTGGAGCTGGAGCTGGAGCTGGAGCTGGAGCTGG
>CAYFOC010000135.1:0-5247 GCA_964344615.1 uncultured Methylococcus sp. | reverse complement strand
GTGTCCCCCTTTCTCTTGCCCAATTCTTTATTAACGCGAGAATTCTATGCGCCGGATCATCCTCTGTGCCCTTGCTCTCCCGCTCATCAGCGCGTGCGACATCTACCTTCCATCCTGTGGCAGCGATGCGATCATCGCAAGCCTGGAAAGCCAATCTCTGACGGCCACTGGACTGGAAGCCTTTGCTGAATTCGGAACCATCACTGAAATCTCGCACGATTACAAAAGCCGTGAACGCCAGTGTTCTGCGACCGTTCAACCTAAGGCGGAATTTGTTGCACGCTACAACAGTGCTCGGGAACAGATGCAAGGATCCGGTGGTAATTTCTTTGATCGATTGGGTAAGGCGCTGGTAGCTGCCACGCTCCCTGCAAGAATCGAAACGACCACCGTGACGTACCGAATTCTCCGTGACGAGCACTCTGGTAATTTTCAGGCTGAGATCAGCGATGAAGATCTCGATAATATTTCAGGGCTAAGGCCCCAATATGGGGTCGCGCAACTCGCCATCGAGACGTTCGAAGGAAAGAAATCTTCAGAGCCCCCTGCGACAAAAGAAACACAGGGAGAAATTTAGTTTTACCCCCTTAAAACGAGAAAGGCCATATTCCTCATGCATGAGGAATATGGCCATAGGGCGGGAGCGGCAGCTGTAGGCTTTAGCTGAGGAAGGGAATCATCTCATTGATCACCTTAGCAGCAAAAGGGCCGACCACACTGTCGACAGAATTAGTTATTTCCGTGCCCGTGCCCATTATTGCTGTTTCCGTTTCCGTTTCCGTTTCCGTTTCCGTTGTTGGATGAAGGGGGGCCCGCCGGATTCAGAACAGGTCCGGTCACAACGTAGGGCCAGCCGTACCCGCTGTAGAGAGAGGGAGAAGACATGATGGTATCCAGAGGCTCCATGCTCGCTCCAGCGTTACCGGTAAAGTTTCCGCTGAAAGGCGTGGTCGTAGCCCCCACAATCGGCGTGTAGGGACCGTATACAAACCAGGCGGGGATGGCGGCATCATAGGCAGTTCCAGACATGGACTGCTTGTTGGTGGCCACCTGGCCATTGAGGTTGGCAACCATATTGCCAACAAACGGAGTCCCATAGGGGCCAAAGGCTGACGTTGTGACAACCTGCCCCTGAATCTGGCAGCTTTTCCCCACAAAGCCGACCCAGCTATTGGGTTGGACAATACCGTAATAACCCGTGATGAGATCCAGACAGGCACCGGTGACGGCCGCCTGTTTTGCATTCCCCTGAACCCGGGCAATCGTCAGCTGGCACTGCTGCGTGACCCCTATCGGGCCTGCTTGCCCCGTCACCGTAAAGCCCCACTGCCCGGCGATATTTGGAAGATTGCAGTTCACAGCAAATGCCGAAGACGTGGCTGTGATTGAAAGAGCCGCCAATAGGATTTTTTTCATGATTACTCCGTGATATTCAGTCTCAGGACGTTTAACGTCTCTTTTGTGATCGGTTCTAGACCCCGAAAAAACAAGCTTTCAGGGCAAAACACATGCACATTTTCTCGGATTTTGAAAACAAAGCCAATTCGAAAATTGTATCGCCCTCTTCATCGACACAAATAGTGAAAAACCCAGCCTCAATAATCCTGCTTTAAAATTATCACGGGTAATGTGGTTATTTGAATTCAATTGAGACCGAGGCTTCACCGTCATGCAGAAAGCGCAGATGCGTATTCCTTCCGGCATCTGGATGCTGGGTTTCGTCAGTCTTCTGATGGACATCTCTTCCGAGATGATTCACAGCCTTCTGCCGCTTTTTATGATGAACACCCTTGCCGCTTCGGCATTGCTGGTCGGGGTCGTCGAAGGTCTTGCAGAATCGACCGCGCTGATTGTCAAGATTTTTTCCGGGGCACTCAGTGACTATCTCGGTCGACGCAAGGGACTGGCACTTTTTGGATATGCCTTAGGCGCCCTGACTAAGCCTCTCTTTGCTCTGGCTTCAGGCATGAGTCTCGTCCTTACAGCGCGACTTCTGGATCGGGTTGGCAAAGGGATACGTGGGGCACCCAGGGATGCTCTCGTTGCCGACATCGCACCCCCTGAAATACGAGGGGCTGCTTTTGGACTTCGCCAATCGCTCGATACTGTCGGCGCTTTCCTTGGACCCCTTCTGGCCGTCCTGTTGATGCTGGTCTTTCAGAATGATTTCAGAAGCGTATTCTGGATTGCCGTCATCCCTGGCATTCTCTCCGTTCTGGTTCTGGCCTTTGGGGTGAAAGAGCCCAAAAAACATCAGGGTGAAAAGCGAGGGAATCCGATTTCTAAAAGAAATCTCCGCCGACTGGGCGCTCCCTATTGGTGGGTCGTCGTTATCGGCAGCCTTTTCACCATGGCCCGATTCAGTGAGGCATTTCTGGTGCTCCGGGCTGAACAGAGCGGAATACCGATCGCCTACATTCCCTTGGTGATGGTTGCCATGAACGCCGTGTATGCGGGGTCCGCCTATCCCTTCGGCAAACTTTCAGATCGCAAGAGCCACACAGGACTGCTTGTTTCCGGCATGGTGGTTCTCATCGGAGCCGATGTGCTTCTGGCCTCAAGCGCAAACTGGCTGACAATTCTTGGGGGCGTTTCCCTTTGGGGTATCCATCTTGGCATGACCCAGGGACTCATGGCCCGCATGGTTGCCGATCAGGCCCCAGAGGATCTTCGGGGAACCGCATTTGGCATGTTCAATCTCGCAACAGGAATAGCCATGCTGGTGGCCAGCCCCCTCGCAGGCTTTCTTTGGGACCGCTACGGGGCCGCCTCAACTTTTGAAACTGGGGCGATCTTTGCGTTCATGGGACTGACCTTCGTTGCCATAAGACAACGTCGCTCGGCGAAATGAGTTCAGCGTGGGCAAAGTCGATGGAAAACGCCTGAACGGAGATCCGTTTCATCCATAAGGTGCCAAACACCCTTGGCACTTGAAATATCGACCGCCCCACCCTGGCCCATCTGCTCGGGATAAAGGTTGAACCTCAAAATCTGAAATCGGTGAGTGACGCAGTCGAACTCAATGAACTCCTTGCTGGAGCGATAGGTCTTCTTGTAGAGCTTGTCCGCTTCTTCACGATCAAAAAGGAGCCAGACCTTGCCCTCGGCGGGTGAACGCCGATCCAGAGTTCCCTCATCAAAGTAAACCGATACCTTGCCCTGAGACTCCGCGGCCGTCCATTCCGCCCATGAGGACAGGCTCAAGAGCGACAATCCCAAAATAAACCAGATTCTCACCGATGGTTCCCCATTAAAAACATAAGCACATACTAATAGATATCGGCACAGACGCCCAAGTTGCTTTCTTCCAGATAGCCGACTATGGTGCAAATTCACACACAGGAATAACGCACCCGTAGCATCGGGCATATGTCGATCGAAACGAGCATCAATCAACGGGAACGCCTGCTTGACCATGGCGTTGCCTACTTGACCGAAAAGGGCTACCACGGATCAGGGCTCAAAGGCCTTCTGGAAAGTGCGGGTATCCCCAAGGGTTCCTTTTACTATTATTTTGAAAGTAAGGACGCCTTCTCAGCCGCCGTTGTCGCACATTACATCCAACCCTTTCTTGATCGTCTGCAAACATTAATGCGGAATCCGGAGCTCTCCGGTCAAAACATCCTCCAGACGTATTTCAGCAACCTCATCACCAGCGCCAAAGAAAAGGATTTCACCGGGGGGTGTCTCCTTGGAAACCTGATTGGTGAATTAGGCCATGACGCAGGACTCCTCTGCCGATCCGCTCTCAAGACGGCGATGACGTCCTATCAAAACGTCATCGCTGAGGTCATTCGACATGGCCAGAGTGATGGTTCTATTCGCCCGGATCTTGATCCAAAAGACATGGCGCAGCTTTTGGTCAATCAATGGCAAGGCGCTTTGCTTCAAGCCAAGCTTGAACGTTCAGCAGATCCCCTCTGCCAGTGTCTTGATGCATTGATCGGCCGTTATTTTGCCCACGATCCAGAGCAAAGGTAGATCCATCTTCGGTGAGACAAAGATTTGTCTTGCGGGCCAATAGACCAGTCGTCTACTATCTCTCTCGCATCGCTGTGACCTTCGCCCCATAACAATCAGAATCATCGCTTCGAGGAGTTGCCCCATGTCGATACAAAAGCCCTTCCCCCAAGGCCTGAAGCCTTTGGCACGCGCTCTTTCTTTCAGCTTCCTGACCGGACTGACCCTCATCAGTGCGAGCCCTGTGAAGGCGGATGAAACCTGTGCCTCACCGTACATGAAAAAGATCACCGGTCAGGAAGATTTCGTTTATGTCTGGACGCTGGGCGTCGAAGGACTGGGTGACGAGCAGGACAAACTGGTCACCGTCGATGTGAATCCAAAGTCAAAGCAATTCGGCAAGGTGATCAACACCCTCTCAGTAGGCGGCAGAAATGAAGCCCATCACTCAGACTTTACCGATGATCGCGCCTTCCTCTGGGCAGGTGGCCTCGATACCTCCAAGATCTTTGTCTTTGACGTCAAGACAGATCCCTCCAAGCCCAGGCTGGTTAAGACCCTTGGCGATTTTGTTGCCAAAAGCGGAGGCGTTGTGGGACCTCATACCATGTATGCCTTGCCAGGACGCATGATCATCACCGGCCTCTCAAACAACAAGGATCACGGCGGTCGGACGGCGCTGGTCGAATACACCAATGAAGGCGAATACATTACAACGCATTGGATTCCGACGGATGCGGATCTCCAGGGCGCCATCAAGACCGGTCAGTTTGCCGACGGTTACAACTATGACGTCAGGGCGCTTCCAAGAAAGAATCTTTTGGTGACTTCAAGCTTCACCGGCTGGAACAACTACATGATGGATTTCGGGAAGATGCTGACCGATCCTGAAGCCATGAAACACTTCGGGAATACGGTCGTCACCTGGGATCTCCACACCAAGGCGCCGAAGAAAATCTTTGATGTTCCGGGAGCACCGCTTGAAATTCGCTGTGCCTGGGGGGAAAGCCACAACTATTGCTTCACGACCACGGCACTCACCTCAAAAATCTGGCTGATTCACGAAGACAACAATGGAGAATGGCAAGCCAAGTCCGTTGCCAATATCGGCGATCCTGCCAAGGTGCCGCTGCCTGTCGACATCTCCATCTCACAGGATGACAAGCTGCTCTGGGTCAATACCTTCTCTGATGGCAATACCCGTGCATTCGACATCAGCAATCCTGAAAATCCCGTGCAGATCTATGAAAAGCATATCGGAGCACAGGTCAACATGGTGTCATCCAG
>CAYFOC010000134.1:0-5273 GCA_964344615.1 uncultured Methylococcus sp. | reverse complement strand
GCAGACGGGCAGCATCGGTATCAGTGCCGGCTACAGCTTTTTCCCAAGCAAGAATCTTGGGGCTTTTGGTGATGGCGGACTCGTGGTCACAAACTCCGATGAGGTGGCGGCTAAGGTTCGCATGCTGAGAAATCATGGATCAGAGGTTCGTTACTACCATGATGCCATCGGCTATAACAGCCGACTGGATGAAATGCAGGCAGCCATTCTTCGGGTAAAGCTTAAGCATATCGACGAATTTAATCGTGAACGTCGGCGTGTCGCGCATCGTTACAGTGAGCAGTTGAAAGGTCTTCCGATCGTGACGCCCTATGAGGATGGCCTGGGCGTTCATGTCTACCATCAGTACACCTTGCTTTCAGATCAACGCGATCAGATCATGAAAGCACTTCAGGATGCGGGTATCAGTTGCGCCATCTACTATCCTGTTCCTCTGCATCAGCAGAATGTCTTCAAGGAAGACTGTGCGGGCGTGTCCCTGCCTGTGACCGAGGAGCTTGCAAGTCGGTGCTTCTCGCTCCCGATTTATCCAGAACTCACGAATGAGAATATCGATCGCATTGTCGCGGTCATCAAGCAAGCCATTCATGGGTGATCGAGCGCCTCTGGTCATGCTTTCTGCCGGGGAAGCCTCGGGAGATCGTCATGCGGCCAGCCTTTTTCGTGAACTCCAAAAGATCCTGCCAGGGGTCCGTGGGATTGGCATGGGGGGTGCGGCGATGCGTGAGGCGGGGATTGATCTCCGCTTCGATTCCAGCGGCATAGGGGTCATTGGTCTTGCCGAGATTGCAAGGCATTACGGAGAGATCCGTGGTGCCTTGAAGTTGATGTGCCAATTGGCGCGCGATGAAAGGCCCGACCTTCTAATTTGCGTGGACTATAAAGAGTTCAACTTTCGTCTTGCCAAGGCAGCCAAGGCGCTAGGCATCAAAGTCCTTTTTTATGTCAGCCCCCAAGTGTGGGCCTGGCGACAGGGCAGGGTCAAAAGTTATGGTCAGATCATCGACCACATGGCCCTGATATTCCCCTTTGAGCTTCCTTTCTATGAGAAGCATGGGGTTCCAGCTACGTATGTCGGTCACCCGCTTGCCGGGAAGGTCAATGCCATTGAACCCAGGCCGACCGTTCGCGCAGGTCTCGGTGTCACTGACGACAGAACCGCCCTGGTTGGGATGTTGCCCGGCAGCAGAACCAATGAAGTTGCGCGTCTTTTACCCACCTTGCTGGATGCAGCGGTAAAGGTCAGGGATCTGCATGCGGATGCACAGTTTGTGGTTTTCAGGGCCCCGACCCTGGATGCCACCGCGCTGAAGGAGGCAGGTAGCGCGCGAGGTCTTGCCCTTCATGTCATTGAAGGGCAGAACTACGATGTTCTGGGTGCCTGTGATGCCGTAATGACCGTTTCGGGGACCGCCACCTTGGAAGTTGCCCTGATGGGTGTCCCTATGGTGATTGTCTATCGTCTCGCATCGCTCAGCTACTGGATTGGCCGTTTGCTAGTGAAGGTCCCTTTCATCGGGCTCCCGAACATTCTCAGTGGAAAAGGCATCGTTCGTGAATTTATTCAGCATGAGGCAACGGCCGAAAACATTGCCGGCGAAATCAATCATATTCTGGACGATCCGGAGTACCGGGGGATGATGCGGCAGGATCTGGCAAACGTAAGGGAAATTCTCGGGCATCGGGAGGGTTCGGTAGAACTTGCCCAACTCGCAGCCCGGATGCTGAAGGGGCAGTCTCTGTGAGTCGAGCTTTCGTCAAGGAAGGGGATGGTGATGATGAGGTGCCAGCCCTCCGCATCCCCAGTACCGAAACGAATTATGTCACCCCTCGGGGGCTTGATCTGCTTCGCGACAAGGTCAAGGCATTGGTGGGTCTGCGCGAGCAGCATCAGGGTCGCGATGATCTTTCCTCGCAAGCAACTGTTCGCGAAGCCGACCGTGAATTGGCCTATTACGTGGAGCGACTCCGCACAGCCGTCCCGGTCGAACCGGTCCCGAATCTCACCGGGCAGGTGCGTTTCGGTTCACGGGTCGAAACACTCGATGAAACCGGTGAGCGTTTGAAGGTCATGCTTGTGGGGGAGGATGAGGCTGATATCCATGAGGGCTTGATCAGCTACGTCTCTCCTTTGGCGAGGGCGCTGATGGGGGCGCATGTCGGAGATGAGGTGGTTTGGGAGCGTCCTGCCGGAAGGCGTCGCCTTGAAATCACCCTGGTCGATGGAGTCTCGGATTGAGTCTGGGTTCTTTCCCGGCGACCATTCATGTTCGGCAAAGTGCTCGAGCGCAAAGGCTGCGTATTATCGTTAAGCCCGAAAAGGTTGAGCTGGTTGTTCCGAGAGGACTTTCCGAGCGCGATGCGCTGAGGTTTCTGGAGCAGCATCGCGCCTGGGTGCTGTCAAAGTTGGGCGAGGCAAAAAAACGGCAGCAGCTTGCGCCTGAGAAGCCTTCGCTGATCTCTGAGTCTGGCATGCTGCCGTTTCAGGGGCAATCGCTGCCTGTCACCATCGGCCAGAGTGGGACGACTCGCGTGAAGGCGCATCTCCATGTGTCAGAGGGGTTTGAGTTCCTGATCCCCGATGGTAAGACCCCAGATGAAGAAGTTCTCAAACTGCTTCTATTTGCGGCGGTCCGCCCTTGGCTTGAGCAGGAAACGCGTCGTCAGATTGAGGTGATGGGGTTCCCTGAAGGACTTAGGCCCCGCTTCGTGCGCTTCAAGAGGATGCGATCGCGATGGGGCAGTTGCGGGCCTCAGGGTGATATCAACTTGAACTGGATTCTGGCGCTGATGCCGCCCCCGATGCTTGAATATGTCATCTTTCATGAGCTGTGCCATCTTCGGCATAGAAATCATTCGCAGGCCTTTTGGGATCTGGTGGAAACCGGAATTCCTGATTGGCGCAAGCGGCGGGATTGGCTCAAGAAAGAAGGTGGTCGTTGGGTTTCTCGATTCGGTTGAGTATGAGGATGGTCATGTGGCGTTTTCTTAAGTCCTGGGGCATCCCTGTTCTGCTGGTTGTTCTATTTCAGGTTCTGGGTTCCCGTGGCCTCCTGAGTAATGCAAAAGCGCCTGATCTTGAGGGGACTTTGATCTCGGGTCAGTCCTATCCGGGGCTTATGGCCGAAAAGGGCCCCGTGCTGGTCTATTTCTGGGGAAGCTGGTGTGGAATCTGCCGGGCAATGCAATCGAGTATTCGTCATGTTTCAGCCGATCATCGGCTGATTTCCGTGGCCCTTCGCTCTGGCTCACCGGATGAGGTCCGTCTTTACATGGAGTCTCAGGGTTTTGATGTGCCGGCGCTGGCGGACGAAGGAGGGGTGTTGGCGGAACGCTACGGCGTTCGGGGCGTGCCCGCGCTCTTTTTTGTGGACGGCGATGGGGTCATCAGGAATGCAACCACGGGCTTCACCACAGAGGCCGGTATTCGGCTGCGTCTGTGGTGGTTGGGTCGATCCCGTTAGTACCCTTCTTTTTCGATGAGATAGCGCTGGACCGCAGATTCATAAACCTCGGTTGAGATTTTGACGCCGTAAATCACGGTCTGGCAGTGCTCTTCAAGCATGATGCTGAGCAATCGGAAGGCATTTCGAGGGGTGAGCTGGCGGACAATGAAGTTGGCCTTGCTTTCACCTTCGTCTTCAAACAGATCCGCGAGATGAATGGGTGGGCTACCCGGCTTGCGACCTACATTCATTCGCTTTTCAATGAGCCGGATCATGTTGTCTGGAGACCAGTTGATCGAAGAAATAGTCTTGATGCGATCGCTACGATAATACTTCTTCAGATCGTGAAGTTCGTAGGGCAGGAACAGGATGATGCCCAGATGGTCAATTTGGAATAACTGGTCATTGAGGATCGGAGTGACCAGTTCACGCATCTTTTCAGGATCGCCCTTGATGCTGACGGGTTCGTCCACGCGGTCGACCATCAGGTAAACGCCCGCGAGCCCGAAGTAGCGAACCAGATCCATGAAGTTCCGCAACAACGCGAAGCGATTTTCGGTGTTGTGCGGGATTCCGTGGAATTCAAAAAGGCCTACGCCAATTTCCTTGATGGCCTTTGTCATGCCCTCAAGTGAGATGGTTACACCCCTTAGGTGCCTATAGATATCAGCCGCCAGGAACTTCGCCTGCTTGGTCAGGAAGAAGGGCAGCTTTCTCTCATAGCCCGTGAGTTCAATCAGGCGACGAAGCGTGGAAATCTTGCTGGAAAGATCGTTGGTTGCGTAGTAAAGCGCAACGAGCAACAAGAACTTCTCCGCGATTTCCGGGTTGTTCTTCAGGAGATCTTCCCGTGGTGAATTGGCGACGGTGCGGTAAAGCTCTTCGATGCCAAGCTTCAGGATGTGATCCAGATGGTCATCCAGCGTAATGCGTGATTCGTTCCGCGGAAGAGGGATTTCCTTTTTACCCTTCAACAGTCGAGTGAGTGCCGACCGATCGGAAGCATATTCCAGAGGGAGGCTACGAGGACGCTGAACCTCAGAGATCAGTTCGTTGTATTCGGTATAGGAAATGACCAAGACCTGGTCGCGGTAATCGTTCAGATACCGTTCGGTATCAATGCGCATGGAAGACTTGCCAGCGCCTCTGATAGCAAAGATCACGTAGGGCGTGGGCTTGTCGATGTGCAGGAGCACCGAGCGCAACGAAGTATTCTCCACCATCGAGGACTGGAGATAGGGATCACGGTCGGCGTCGAAGATGACGAACGGGTTATGTTCGAACTGCCAGACCTGCAGCCACTCTTTGATTTCCATGAAGGTCCCGATGCGGTAGGGTGCGGGGGCTTGGGGTCAGCGCCTCGGTGGTTGGAGCGAATTCCTTGTTCTTGGTGTTTTGGCGTAGATCAAATCATCGCCTGCCCAATGACTTGAATCCTGCCAACAGGGCTCGGCAAATATATCATACCTTCGGGCTTCACGAGCCCGTCTGACGTGGATTGCTGATAATTCTGCCAGAGTCGTAAGAGGAGCCTGCTCATGGATGATTGCTTGTATCCGTCCTGAAACCTCGCTACTCTTGGGGGATTTACTGACCCTTTTGCCGCTAGACCATGCATGACCCGGATTTGAAGAAGGATGCCCGTCTTGATATTGCCGATGATCTTGGCGAGGAAGGTATCGAAGCGAGCTGGAAGCCCTTTTACTGGTTTGTTGGCAGTTTTGTTGCCATGTTCCTCCTCGGGGAGCTGCTCCTTGACTTTGGGCTTGAGCTCTTTGAATTTCTGCTGGAGGTGGTGGAGAAGGTCTGGCTGGTCCTGATCGAAGC
>CAYFOC010000133.1:0-5277 GCA_964344615.1 uncultured Methylococcus sp. | reverse complement strand
GTCAGCCTTACGGCGCTGTACCCCCTCCCCTAACCCCGAGCTCACCTCAAATTTTCCCGAACTGAGGACCATCCCGATCTGATCCGGCGCAACGTTTAAGGCTTCCGCCAGTATGGAGGCCACACGCCCACCCCACGGATTCTGGGGTTCGGGGCTCTCTGTTGCCGAGGACTCAGGAGGAAAAACGAAACTCACACCAAACGCTCCAACCCACCCATGTAAGGCCGAAGCACCTCTGGAATCAGCACGCTACCATCTGCCTGCTGATAGTTTTCAAGAACTGCTATCAGGGTGCGACCCACAGCAAGCCCTGAACCATTGAGGGTGTGGACCAACTCAGGCTTACCCGTTTCCGGATTCCGCCAACGCGCCTGCAGGCGCCGCGCCTGAAAATCTCGGAAATTACTGCACGAAGAAATCTCCCTGTAAGCGCCCTGCCCGGGCAGCCAAACTTCAAGGTCGTAGGTCTTGGCCGATGAAAACCCAGTATCTCCAGCACAAAGCAATACGCGGCGGAAAGGCAGACCCAAACGCTTTAAGATCTCTTCCGCATGTGCGGTCAATGCCTCATGGGCATCAGCCGAATCCTCAGGGCGCACGATCTTGACCAACTCAACTTTTTCAAATTGATGCTGTCGGATCATGCCGCGCGTGTCCTTTCCATAAGAACCCGCCTCACTTCGGAAACATGGCGTGTGGCAAACAAGATTCAGGGGAAGCGCCGACGCATCCAGAATCTCATCCCTTACCAGGTTTGTGACCGGCACTTCAGCCGTTGGGATCAAGTAATAGGGCGGATCGGTCTCAAGCTTGAACAGATCCGCTTCAAATTTAGGAAGTTGACCGGTCCCGCGAAGGCTATCTGCATTAACCATGAACGGCACATACGTTTCGAGATAGCCATGTTCTTCGCTATGGAGATCGAGCATGAACTGTGTCAGTGCCCGCTGCAGACGAGAAATCCCTCCTTTTAAGGTCACGAATCTCGCGCCCGCAATTTTTGTAGCCGCCTCAAAATCCATGCCGCCGAGGGCTGCGCCAATTTCTACATGCTCCTTCGGTTCAAAATCGAAATCCCGCGGTGTACCCCAGCGATGGACCTCAACATTTTGTTTTTCATCCTTACCTTCAGGAACATCCGCGTCCAGAATATTGGGGACTCCCAGGAGAATTTCCTCCAAGGAAGCCTGAATGCCTTCAAGCTCACCTTCCATTTGCTTCAACTCATCGCCAAAGGAATTCATTTCGGCGAGCAAGGGCGCAATATCCTCTCCTCTGGCTTTTGCCTGACCGATGGCTTTTGATCGGGCATTTCGCTCACCCTGAAGTGACTGCGTTCTAGCCTGCACCTCACGACGGCGGGCCTCAAGGTCAGAAAAAGCGTTCTTATCGAGAACAAAACCGCGTCGCCCTAACTGCAGGGCTACTTCATCCAATTCGCTTCGAACAATCTTGGGGTCTAACATCCGAATTCCTAAAATTACTTAAATCGTTTTCAACTAAGCGCTGTAGGTGAGCCTTATAACTACGAAAGCAAGGCCTTCATGGACGCCGCATCGGGGTTTTGCACCGCGCCTCGCTCCGTGACGATCACGTCAATAATTCCTGATGGCGTGACATCAAACACAGGATTCCATGCGCTGATAACACTATCTGGCGCCCTAAACGTTTCCGTTAGTAGCTCTGCTGGGTCCCTTTCCTCGATTTCTATACCTGCACCATTCTGCGTACCCCAGTCTATGGTTGCAGTAGGAGCGACTACCATCACTCGTAGCCCATGATGCTTTGCGGCTACTGCAAGTGAGTAGGTACCAATCTTATTGGCGGTATCGCCATTGGCAGCAATACGATCTGCCCCCACGATAACCCAATCTATTTTTCCGGCGCTCATCAGAAATGAAGCAGCAGAATCCGCGATAAGCGTCGCAGGAATCCGATCCTGATTAAGCTCCCAGACCGTCAGGCGCGCTCCCTGTGACCAAGGGCGGGTTTCGGTCGCATAGATTGGCGTTTTGGTAGCTGCATAGGCACTTCGAATTACGCCCAATGCCGTTCCGTAGCCGCCGGTCGCCAAGGAGCCTGTATTACAGTGGGTCAGAATGCCGCGAGCCCCTTTCAGGTAGCTCGCCCCCAATTCGCCCATGCAAAGATTTGCTGCAACATCCTCCTCATGGATGCGATGCGCCTCTTCCAACAAGACCGGAACCGGGTCGCGATCCGCAGACAAACCCTCGACAACCCCCCTCATGCGATCCAGCGCCCAGAACAAATTAACGGCCGTAGGTCGTGATGCCGCAAGAAGCCTAAAATCGTTTTCGATATAGGTCTGCCACTGATCACTGAACTCGTTGTAACGATCTCGCGCGGCCAGAACGACGCCAAAGGCAGCTGCGATACCAATCGCCGGAGCACCTCGGACCTGCATGCTACGAATTGCCTCAGACACGTCATCTGCGCTGAAGTATCTGTTGTAGACGGTGTGGGCAGGGAGCAAGCGTTGATCAAGCACATCCAAGCCTTCATCGCTCCACTTCAAGGCTCTTACGGTATCCTGTGTCTGTTCCACGCGTTTCAGTCCTAAAAATTCTCGAAAACGGGCCATTTTAATGGCCACTGTTCCACTACGAAACCGATGCCACTAAGGAAGCTGATTGTCGAAGGTTCCCTTTGGGCCTGGATGGCCTTACATCCTCAGCATCTTAAGAAAATGCTGGTTCGCCTTATCGTGATAACCATCTTCATTTTGATCCCCCTGATCATCATGAACTGGCATCTTGCGAGTCGCGGGGCCTTCTCTCATTGACAGCCGACGTGGCTGAAACTACTGGGCGATGGTTCGTTGCCGGACAGCCTCAAAGAGAAGGACACCGGTTGCGACCGAAACGTTAAGGCTCTCAACCGACCCGAACATCGGTATTTTGACGAGGTAATCACAATTTTCCCGCGTCAGACGGCGAAGGCCCTTGCCCTCGGCCCCCATGACAATCGCCAATCCACCGGTCAGGTTGGCCTGGTAATGCGCGAGCTCTGCTTCACCTGCCGCTCCAACCACCCAAAGTCCCTTGTCCTTCAAGAGCTTGAGAGTTCGAACCAGATTGGTCACTCGATAGTAAGGCACAGTGTCAGCTGCACCTGATGCCACCTTGGCGACTACGGGCGTAATGCCCACCGATTGATCTTTCGTGCTGATGACTCCGTGAACACCCGCAGCATCCGCACTTCTGAGGCAGGCCCCCAGATTATGAGGATCCTGCACATGATCCAGCACCAGGAAAAAACCAGGCCGGTCCAGTTGCTCAAGCGCCTCTTCCAGCGCCTCCTCGGTCAATTCTTCCGGGGCAAGATATTCGATGACGATGCCCTGATGCGCCTGACGCTCTGACAGCACATCAAGCCGCGCCTTGGGAACCTGTTGGAGTCGCGCCCCGACAGACCCCAACCGCTCAATTAGCGTGTTGAGCCGCGCATCCGAACGGGAGCCATCGAACCATACCTGAACGATACGATCGGGGCCCACATCCAACACCGATTCAACCGCATGGAGCCCGAAAACCTTTCTGCGGGCCTTCACGATTTGCGCCGGCGCTTACGCTTACGCGATTGATCTTGAGAGGCAGCCTTGGGTGGCTCCACTTGCTTCACCAATTCAAGATCAATTTTGCGATCATCCAGATTCACTCTTGCGACGATGACCTGAACGACATCACCCATGCGATAGCTGATACCGGTCCTTTCGCCATTAAGACTCAAGCCGGCAGGGTCATAGTGGAAGAAATCTTTATCGAGATTGGAGACATGGACCAAGCCTTCGACAAAGACGTCCTTCAACTCGACAAAGAAACCAAATGCCGTAACCGCACTGATGACGCCTGAAAATTCCTCGCCCAGCTTGTCCTGCATGTATTCGCATTTCAACCAGGCAACAACGTTTCTCGTTGCTTCATCAGCTCTTCGTTCGGTAAAGGAACAGTGTTCCCCCATCCGAATCATCTCTGCATCGCTGTAATAGTATTTACTCTTCGCCTTTTTCTCTATTGCGTGACGAATTGCACGATGAACGAGAAGATCAGGGTAACGTCGAATTGGCGACGTGAAGTGCGTGTATTGCCCTAACGCCAACCCGAAGTGTCCTTTTTGTTCCGGACTATAGACAGCTTGAGATAAAGATCTGAGCAGTACCGTCTGTATCAGATGCTCATCGGGCCGACCGTGAATCTCATCGATGAGCCGCGCATAATCTTTGGGTTCAGGCTTTTCTGCGCCACCCAGGGCCAAGCCTAGCCGGCCGAGTAAGGTACGAAGGTCCGCTAACTTCTCAGCACCCGGTCCTTCATGGACTCGAACGAGATGAGGCAGCTTATTTTTTTCAAGGAACTTTGCTGCCGACGCATTAGCCGCAAGCATGCATTCTTCGATTAATTTATGAGCATCGTTACGGACCACGGGAACGATGCGCTCAATTTTTTTCCCTTCACCAAAGACGATTTTCGATTCTTGCGTCTCGAAATCAATGGCCGATCGATCTTCTCTTGCTCTCCGGAACGCCTTGTATAGGGAGTGCAATTCTTCGACATGCGGCAACAAAGCACGATGCTTGCTCCGGAGCGCGCGATTTCCAGATAGCATTGCCGCAACATCCGTGTAGGTAAAGCGCGCATGGGAATTCATCAACCCTGAGAAAAATGTCGACTTCACGATCTCACCATCGTGACTAATCGCCATGTCGCAGACCATGCAAAGACGGTCTTCATGCGGATTTAATGAGCAAAGCCCATTTGACAGGATCTCAGGCAACATCGGGATAACCCGATCGGGGAAATAGACGGAAGTTCCGCGCTTCTGCGCCTCAGCATCAAGGGCCGTCCCGGGAATAACGTACGACGACACATCTGCAATCGCCACTAAGAGGCGCCACCCCTTTGCGGTTCTTTCACAGTAAACCGCGTCGTCGAAATCCCGCGCATCCTCGCCATCAATGGTCACCAGTGGCAGGTCTCGTATATCGGTTCGGCCCTCTCTGGCTTCATCCGGTATCTCGCGTCCCCAACGGCGGATCTCGTTTTGGACCTCTTCAGGCCATCGATCTGGCAAATCGAAGCTACGAATTGCAACCTCAATTTCCATGCCCGGAGCAAGATGATCTCCAAGCAACTCGACGATACGCCCTATGGGATCACGAGAGCGGGTCGGATATTCAATGACTTCGACGACAACAATTTGGCCAGGCTCAGCGCCACCCAATTGGTCTCTGGGAATCAGAAAGTCATGAATCAGATA
>CAYFOC010000132.1:0-5302 GCA_964344615.1 uncultured Methylococcus sp. | reverse complement strand
GCGATGTCGCTCTCCGTTCTGGTGATGGCCTTGCCGACCGTCCTGATGGCAGTGCTCCCAACGCATGAGCAGATCGGGATATGGGCCCCCATCTGCCTGGTCCTACTCCGTATTATTCAAGGGTTGTCCGTAGGGGGCGAATACACCTCATCGCTGATCTATCTCGCAGAAAATGCGCCCAAAAACCGCAAGGCCTTCACGGCCATATGGGGATCATGGGGCGCGGTACTCGGGATGCTCACCGGGTCAGGCGTGGGTCTCGCCACGGCAAGTTACCTTTCACCAGAGAATCTGGATCAATGGGGATGGAGAATCCCATTTGCCCTAGGTGGCTTGATCGCATTGACCGGCTGGTGGATTCGAAAGAAATTGCCCCCGGAGCCTCATAGTCCAAGCCCCAAAAGTCCGGTCAAGGATGTCATAACCAATTATCGTTCCCATGTGGCCAGAGTTGTCCTGATCAATATCGGATACGGAGTCGCCTATTACACCGTCTTTGTCTACGCGGTGACCTATATTCGGAATATCGATCATTTTTCCGAATCAGTAGCTCTAGAACTCAACACCCTCTCCATGCTGGTGTTGCTGCTCATGCTCCCGTTCACCGCATGGCTGTCAGACCAACTGGGCCGCAGAAGGATGGTGACCATCAGTATGTCGCTATTGCTTCTTGCGAGCTTTCCTCTCTTTCATCTGATTCATATGGAAAGCCAGTCCCCGGTATTCATCGGTGAAATTCTTTTTGCTCTTCTCGTGGCCATGACCAGTGGTGGCATGGTGGCACTCAACGTAGAGCTTTTCCCCAGTCAAATCAGATGCACCGGGTTGGCTCTTGCGTACAACATAGCGCATGGCATTTTTGGCGGTACGACCCCTCTGGTGGCTGCATGGCTTCTGCGGGAAACCGGAAATCCAATTGCCCCCGTGTACTGGCTTATCGGTGCCTTGACTCTTTCAGCCTTAACCCTGCTCCTCTGGATCAGAGATCATCATTTACATCCGGTGGATGCAAAGCAAAAGGCCTGATTTATTTTGGGATGTCTATAGGACAACGATAGGCATCAAGGGTCACCTCACCGTTGAATGTGCCGATGCTTCTCTTCGATCGGATAATGTAATGCGTCGCGCCTGCCTTGGCGGCGCGTTGCTCTGCATACGTGAGGGCTATGGAAAACCAATTCGGATTTTTTCCATAGCCTGAGGATGCTGAGACAGGCCCCAAAGATTCGCACAGCGGGATTTGCTCAGGAGCGAGCTCCAAGGGTTTCGCGTGCAAGACAACGCTGGTGACCAGCATACCCAAGGACGCTACGCTAAGCGTTGATCGCAACAACACACGCATTATTTGCTTATCCCCTCCCGCCACATGGTTCCGGCTCGATACTTATAGCAGGATTGAGGGCATTTAGGTAGCGATCCGATATAATCACGCCTCGCTACAGATAAACACACCCCTTGGAATCGATCTCGATATGGTTTCCCCATCATCATGAAGGATGTGATGCGTTTCCACGGACGTTGGATCGGGCTGCTCCTCGCACATACGTTTGCCAATCCAGGAGGTGCCGAGGAGATATCTACCACCACCGGATTGAGTGACTTTGCCTTTGGGTCAAAGGATCATCAATTCATGGCAGAACATGGCATCTCCTGGGGGGGATGGCTGGATGCTGGCGTCACGGCCAATGCCAATTCTCCGCGTGATCAATTCAACGGCCCTGTAACGTTTGGAGATCGGGCCAGCGAACTTCAGCTGAACCAGCTTTATGGTTACATCCAGCGAAGCGTGTCCATCAGCAGCACGGATTTCGATCTTGGCGGTCGCGTTGACATGCTCTACGGTACCGATGCGATCTTCACGCAAGCCTATGGTGTTCCGGCATTGAATCCTCGCGGCAACTATCCCGAGAATCGAGGAAATTACGACTTGCATCTGACGAGCTGGAGTCAACGATTTTATGGGCTCGCACTCCCGCAGGCTTACCTTGAAATGAACCTGCCCGTGGGTAACGGTCTGGCCATCAAGGCCGGTCACTTTTACACGCCGGTCGGATATGAAGTTGTCACCGCACCCGATAACTTTTTCTATACGCACGCATATACGATGCAATATGGGGAACCCTTTACCCATACCGGAATTCTCGGCAACTATTCCATCAATGAAAACTGGTCGACGACTCTCGGAACGGTGACCGGCAGTGCCACAGGGGGATGGGATGGAAACTTCAACACCAATCTGACGAACTGGGACTTTATTGGCGGCCTGACCTGGAATAGTGATGACAGCGACTACTCCTTGGGCGTGAACTCCACAGCCGGACCTGCCGGCGGCTCGAGCAATAGCCTGTGGGCAATCTACAGCATTGTCGGAAAAGCCAACTGGCTGGATGATCGGCTGCATTACGTCATTCAGCACGATCATGGCTACGCCAATAATGTCATCACGCCCATCGGTCAGAAAAATGCGCAGTGGTATGGGCTTAACCAGTTTCTAACCTACGATCTTAGGGAGAATCTGGGTATTGGACTCCGAGCTGAATGGTTCAGGGATCAGGATGGTTTCATGGTGTCAGGGCCGGATCGCTGTGCCGCTGCAGTGAATTTGAGGGTACCCGGTGATGCATCCAGCCAATATTCCTACGCCTGCAGTTCTGTTGATATGCAGGCATACCGCAACCTGGGAGCCAGTTTCTACGCGTTGACTGCAGGACTGTTATATCGTCCCCTGCGCTGGATCACGATACGCCCCAATGCCCGCTATGACTTTGCAACCGCAAGGATGTATATGAATTCACGCGGGGACATGCTGGACTATCAGTTCACTTTCTCTACCGATTTGATTGTCCTGTTCTAACACCCTCAAGGTTTCGCGGTTCACCGAACTCACAACGTCTTCATATCGATAACAAAACGGTAGCGCACGTCACTCCGAAGCATGCGATCGTACGCATCATTGATGGAGGCCATCGAAATCAACTCAATATCCGAAAGCACGCCGTGTTCCGCACAGAAATCCAGCATCTCCTGAGTTTCTGAGATACCACCAATCAAAGAGCCAGCAATGGCGCGGCGTTTGAAGATCAGGCTGAAGGGTTGGAACGGAGGATGAGGATTCTCGGGTGCCCCGACCAGGACCAACTGTCCGTTTTTGCGCAGGAGGTTCAGGTAATGGTCGAGGTTGTGGTCAACGGCAACGGTATCGATAATCAGATCCAATTGCCCTTGAAGCTGAGACATGGCCTGTTCATCATTTGAGAGGCATACCTTGTGCGCACCGAGTCGAAGACCGTCTTCGATCTTTGAGGGTGATGTCGTGAAGAGAAAGACTTCTGCACCCATGGCACGTGCAAGCTTTACACCCATGTGACCCAGGCCACCCAATCCGATAATTCCGACTTTCTTTCCAGGTCCTGCACCCCAATGTTTCAGCGGGGAATAAGTGGTGATTCCAGCACAGAGCAGAGGAGCAACCCGAGCGAGATCGGATTCAGGATGGGTGACCTTGAGGACAAAGGAGCGTCTGACCACAATGCGTTCGGAATACCCCCCGAAGGTATTTTCACCGCCGAAAACGGGGCCGTTATAGGTTCCGGTGAACCCTGAATCACAATATTGCTCTTCCCCTTCGGTGCAGGAGGGACAAGAGCCACAACTGTCGACCATGCACCCGACCGCGGCGAAATCCCCAATACGGATGTCTGTAACGGCTGCCCCCACGTCAGTGACACGCCCGACGATTTCGTGCCCCGGGACACAGGGGTATTGGGTCCCATGCCATTCATTCCTTGCCGTATGAAGATCGGAATGACAGACACCGCAAAAAAGGATCTGGATGGCAACATCGTCAGCAGCCAGTGACCGCCTTGTAATGTCGATGGGAGCCAGGGGGGATTGTGGCGTGAGCGCGCCATAGGCTTTGATAGTCATATTCGCGTGTCCTCCAATTTTCCAGGGCAGCATGGCGATAAGGATTGGACTGCGCAAGTGCATTCGCGCGAAAGAAAACTCATCCTCATATCCGAATCAGTGATCGAGGATGGATGCTACCTGAATACCGCAGTTGGGCAACTCGGGATACCCACTTGATCAAGGTAGAATAGGACCAGCTGATGAACGGTCATTCAATCCTTTCAAGAATAATCCTGTTCAGCATACGTTCACCTCACACGCAAAAACCCCATGAGCGCTTCGCCGACACGGCTTGAGTTGTTATCCCCTGCCAAGACCCCGGACATCGGAATCTCAGCCATCAATCATGGGGCAGATGCCGTTTATATCGGGGGACCTTCGTTTGGCGCTCGAACCAATGCGGGGAATTCCATCAGCGAGATTGAACGATTAGTTCGACATGCCCATCGCTACCACGCCCGCGTATTCCTCACGCTCAATACGATTCTTCGTGATGATGAACTGCCCAAAGCGGAAACGCTGATTCGCGAGGCATGGAATGCCGGAATAGATGCCCTCATCATCCAGGATATGGGCCTGCTGATGATGGATCTGCCGCCCATTCAGCTTCATGCCAGCACGCAATGCGACATCCGTACTCCCGAGAAGGCCCTATTCCTGCAGGATGCAGGTTTCTCGCAAGTGGTCGCGGCGCGAGAACTCTCGCTTCCGGCCATCCATGAAATGGCAACTGCCCTTGATTCTGCTGTCCTTGAATTCTTCATACATGGCGCATTGTGTGTCGCCTATAGCGGGCAATGCTTTATCAGTCATGCCCAGACCGGTCGCAGCGCGAATCGAGGTGATTGTTCCCAGGCCTGCCGTCTCCCCTATGAAGTACTGGACGGTAAGGGACGAATCGTCGCGCATCAAAAACATGTTCTGTCAGTTAAGGATAATGACCAGAGCGCCAATTTGCGGGCCCTCATCCAGGCCGGCGTACGAAGCTTCAAGATCGAAGGCCGCTACAAGGATCTTGCCTACGTCAAAAACACGACGGCACACTATCGCAAGCTCATCGACGAGATACTCCTGGATACGCCTAATCTGGAGCGTTCCTCCCAGGGAGTGACACAATTTCATTTCACGCCCGAACCCGATCGAAGCTTTAACCGGGGTCGGACGGATTACTTCGTCAATGGACGACAGGATGATATCGGTGCCTTTGACACCCCCACTCCCCAAGGCCTCCCTCTGGGGTGGGTCCTAAGGACCGGAAAGGATCACTTTGATCTCGAACTTCATGAAGGCACCGGCAAGCTGAATAACGGTGACACGCTGACTTATTTCGATCTGCAGCAGGAATTGCGCGGGTTCAGAGTCAATACAGCGGAGGCGATGGGTCCCGGCCGGT
>CAYFOC010000131.1:0-5316 GCA_964344615.1 uncultured Methylococcus sp. | reverse complement strand
CCTTGAAAAGGGAACACGAAAAGGCCCCCTGTCGCGAGACACGGGGCCTTTTTTTTGGGTTCGAAAAAGTAAGGCACTACAGGGGAGGTAAGAATCCTTCTGGATTCTTAGAGCACCTTATGCGCCTGGAGGTCTGCGTGGTAAGAAGATCGGACCATCGGCGCACTTGCAACCGCGGAGAAGCCTAAGTTCAGGGCAAACTCTTCGAGTGACTTGAATTCTTCCGGTGTGGCATAGCGCTGCACGGGAAAGTGATCAAGACTGGGCTGCAGATATTGCCCAACGGTCAGCATGTCGCAATGGTGTGCGCGAAGGTCGTGAAGGACCTCATGGATTTCTTCTAATGTTTCCCCTAGCCCAAGCATCAGTCCGGATTTGGTGGGAACGTTGGGGTGCCGATCCTTGAAGGATTTAAGAAGATTAAGTGAGGTAAGGTAGTCCGCGCCCGGGCGAGCCGCCTTATAGAGGCGCGGAACCGTTTCAAGATTGTGATTGAAAACGTCAGGCGGTGCGTTGAGAAGATGATCAAGAGCAATGTCTTGTCGACCGCGAAAGTCCGGAGTGAGTATTTCAATGCGGGTTGCGGGCGAGCGGTCTCTGATGGATGAGATGCAATCAGCAAAATGCTGAGCGCCTCCGTCGGCCAGATCATCACGATCTACCGACGTGATGACCACATAGTTGAGTTGGAGCTCAGCGATGGTGCTGGCAAGTTGCTCAGGTTCATCCTTGGCGGGAGGTTTGGGTCGGCCATGCGCAACGTCGCAGAATGGGCAGCGACGCGTGCATACATCGCCCAGGATCATGAAGGTTGCAGTACGTTTGCTGAAGCATTCCGTGAGGTTAGGGCAGGCAGCTTCTTCGCAAACACTGTGGAGACCGCGCTCTCTCAGGATTCGCTTGATGTCTTTGACGTCTTCCGGCTGACCCAGTCGTACGCGGATCCAGTCAGGCTTTTTGAGTAACGGTTGGCTGGTATCTACCTTGATGGGGATTCGACTCAACTTTTTATCGTTGCGCTGATGCGAGTCTGGGAGCTTTCTGGAAGGGGCTGAATAATCGTCAAGATCCTTCATGGTGTCTTGTGTCCGCGTGTAGCGACCAGGGTGAGAAAAGAAGTAATCGCTGCCGGGCCGATCTCCTCGACAGTGGTTTTAATGCCCAATTTTGCAAGGCTAGTAACCCTAAGTCCTTCATAGCCACAGGGGTTGATCTGTGTGAATGGAAGGAGGTCGGGGTTAACGTTGAGGCTTAAACCGTGATAGCAGCGACCCTGTGTAACCTTGAGTCCAATAGAGGCGATTTTATCGCCATCCACATACACGCCGGGCGCTTCGGGGCGTGAAGCCGCCTTGATGCCGTATTGTCCAAGGAGACGAATGACGGTCTCTTCAAGAAGCGAGACGTATGCGCGAATACCAAAACCCATGCGCTTGAGATCAACCAGGGTGTAAATGATTAATTGTCCAGGACCATGCCATGTGACCTGACCACCCCGGTCGGTATGAATGATGGGGTATTGCGGTTGGCCAATGATGTGTTTGGGGTCACCATTGAGTCCAAGACTGTAAAGCGCGGGGTGGGTCAACAGCCAGACTTCATCAGGGGTCGATTCTTCCCGGCCAAGAGTGAAGGCGCGCATTTTCTCCCAGCATCGCTGGAAATCTTGTTCGCCGAGATGGCGGATGAGTGGCGTGTTCAACTCGGCGTATCAAGAAAGAGCTTAGCAAGCCCCAGGAAAATGAAGAAACCCATCCCATCGGTCATGGCTGTGAGCAGAACGCTGGTGCCGATCGCAGGATCAAGACCCATGCGATATCTGAGCAGTGGAATGGAGAGGCCGGTGATGGCAGCTACCACAAGATTCAAAAGCGTCGCACCCGCCATGACCATGCTAAGTTCGACATTCGAATAAAGGAGATAGGCAATCACGCCGAGAACGGCACCCCAAACAAGTCCGTTCAATAGCCCGATGGCAATTTCCTTGAGGATCAACCGTGCCGTATTGGTCGAGTTGATGATGCCAAGCGCAAGCGAGCGAACAATCAGCATGCTGGTTTGGTTGCCCGTGTTACCCCCGATGCCAGCGATGATGGGCATCAAGGATGCCAGGGCAACAATCTTGACGATGGTGTCTTCAAAGAGCCCAATGACGCGTGTCGATGCGAACGCAGTAATGAGATTGATGGCAAGCCAAAGCCAACGGTTGCTCGCACTTTTCCAGATGCTGGAGAAGATATCTTCATCTTCGCGAAGCCCGGCTTCCGCGAGACGTTCTTCATCTGATTTTTGTCGAATATGGTCAACGATGGCGTCAATTCTGATACGGCCCTGCAAAACCTTCTCGGCATCCACGACGGGAGCAGAGAGGAGGTCATAGCGTTCAAAGGCTCGAGCTGCATCTTCTGCATCGTCATCAAGATGGAAAAATGCAATGTCTTTGGCCATCACCGAGGCAACGGATTGCTCGGCGTTATTGATGACGAGTCTCTTTAGCGAGAGCGCGCCCTGAAGGCGGTTGTTTTCATCAACGACAAACAGTTTGTCCGTGTGCTCGGGGAGTTCGCCGCGCTGACGAAGGTAACGGAGGACAACGCCAAGGGTCGTATCTGCCCGGATCGTCACCATCCCGAAATCCATCAGTGAGGCAACGGAGTCATCGGGGAAGGCCAGGAGTGATTCAAGTCTCTGGCGGTTCTGATCGTTGAGTGTCTGCAGAAGTTCTTGCATGACCTCTTCGGGGAGGTCGGGTGCGAGATCTGCAATTTCATCGGTGTCGAGTTGCTCCGTAGCGGAAAGCAGCTCAGAGGCATCCATGTCCGAGATAAGGGTTTCTCGAACGGCATCAGAGACGTCAAGAAGAACTTGACCGTCGAGTTCGGACTCGACGAGACTCCAGACGGCCAGACGCTGGTCAACGGGAAGTGCTTCAAGAATATAGGCGATGTCTGCGGCATGAAGGCCATCAAGTCGCTGCTTGATCGCAACCTGATGTTGGCGAAACATCAGGGATTCAACGAGATCTTGATGAGGCATCGTCTGATGCTGGACGATGGTTTCCTCAAGCTTTTGCTTGTTGAGAAGTTCGACGATCTCACTCAGGAGATTCCTGAGGTAATCCTCGGGAGATCGGCTTGTGTTATCTGAATCGCTCATCTCGAACTCGTGTCTTCTTGGGCGCGGGAGAGAGTATAGCTAGAGCGCCATGATCACGACCGAAGAGTCGGTCAGATCCTGGTAGATGGAATCAAGCTGTGCCTTGCTATGCGCTTCAATGGTCACGGTGACCGCATCATATTTCCCCGACGTGCTGCTTCTGAATGAAACGCAGGATTCATCGGTAGCGGGGGCATGCCGCCGGACAATTTCAAGCACGTGTGTTGCGAGTTCGGGTCCCGCATGACCAAAGGCCTTAATCGGAAATTCGCAAGGAAATTCAAGAAGGGTATCTGAGGGGGGTGTGCTCATGGTTCTTCCTTGCGGTGGATTAGGGGTGAAAAGGCTCAGCGCTTGATTCTGCCGGGAAGCTTAGGCGGTGCCCTCGCGCAGGCGTTGCTTGTATTCTTGGTAGGCCGCGAGGACTGCGCGCCAGACGGGGCCGGGTTGTCCGTTGCTGACCGGGGTGTCATCGAGCTCGATGACGGAGAGTATTTCTCGCGTCGAGCTGGTGAACCAGATCTCATCGGCGGTACGCAGTTCCGAGACGGAAATCGGCCGTTCAGTTGTGGTGAAGCCAGCCGCTTGTGCGATTTCGAGGACTAAATCCCTCGTGATGCCAGGAAGAATGGTCTCTCCCTTGGGCGGCGTGATGATCACGTTGTCCTTGATGATGAAGAGGTTGCTGGCAGAGCCTTCGAGCGCCAGGCCATCACGAACGATGACGGCTTCTGCGGCACCCCGCGAGAGCGCTTCCTGGCGAAGCAAGACGTTGGGAAGCAAGGTAATGGCTTTAATATCGCAGCGGTCCCAGCGTATGTCCGTAACGGTTACGGCTTTGATGCCGCCGTTGGGGATGGGTGCGATTTTGGAGCCCATGGCAAAAACCGTAGGCGTTACGCTATGTGGTATCGCATGGTCTCGCTTGGGCTGAACGCCACGAGTGACCTGAATATAGATCTGTTGATCATCGGCACCATCGATCAGCCGGTGAATGATCTGGGTCCAGTTCTCATCGCTCAGGGGTGATTCGATCAGAATGGCCGAAAGGCTCCGCTCAAGGCGACGTAAATGTTCTTTCAGACGCAACGGTTGTCCGCCATAGACCGGGATGACTTCATAGACGCCATCACCAAATAGGAAGCCGCGGTCAAGAACGGGGATTTTGGCTTGGTCCAGCGGTAAAAACTCACCGTTAAGGTAGACCGTTTGCGTGCTCTGGCTCATTCCTGCGTCCTCACTTCTTGATCATCATCGCGATTTCGTCAAACAAACGCTTGAACAAGCCGCCACGTTCTACTGTTTCAAGAGCAACCAAATCTTGTTGTGCGATGATTTCTTCATTGCGCATGACCTTGACGGATCCAAGTTTGTCGCCGGCATGAACGGGCGCCACGCTCTTGTTGTCGACTTCCATGGTCGCTTTCAGGGTTTCGTACTGTCCGCGCGGGAACGTGACGTTGAAATCCTCCAGTAGTCCTGCCGGAACCTGGGACTCAGCGCCTTTCCATACCTGAGCTTCCGTCAAGCGTGTTTTCGCCTTGTAAAGCGTGCGTGATTCGAACCAGCGGAAACCGTAGTTGAGCAGTTCTGCGTTTGTGGCGGCGCGGGCTTGGTCGCTCTTTGTTCCCATGACGACCGAGATCAGTCGCATGTCGTTTCTGACGGCTGAGGCAACCAAGCAATAACCTGCGCCATCCGTATGGCCGGTTTTGACGCCGTCAACCGTTGGGTCCTGCCACAGCAAGCGATTTCGGTTTTGCTGCTTGATGTTGTTGTAGGTGAATTCCTTAATGGAGTGCCAGCGATAATATTCGGGGAAGTCGTTGATCAGGGCCCGGCTCAGGATCGCCATATCGCGAGCGCTGGCGTAGTGATTCGGGTTGGGAAGCCCCATGCTGTTTTCATAATGGGTGTGCGACATTCCCAGTGCCTGAGCGGTTTCGTTCATCCGTCTGGCAAAGTTGGATTCGGTGCCGCCGATGCGTTCGGCCAACGCGATGCTGGCGTCGTTTCCGGACTGGATAATCATCCCCTTGAGCAGGTTCTCGACGGCGATCGCCGTCCCGATCTCGGCGAACATTCGAGAGCCTTCAGATTTCGCCGCTTCTGGGCTGATTGTCACCATATCATCCAGTTGCAGGGCATTTTTCGAGAGCT
>CAYFOC010000130.1:0-5348 GCA_964344615.1 uncultured Methylococcus sp. | reverse complement strand
CCCTGACCCGCACCTTGCGGCATCATTTCGGCGGGATCGACGTTGCATTCAGATCCTACGATCATCACCTGACACATGCCGCCTTTGCTGCCTACGGCAGCCCGTTTGAAGATGCCGCCTGTGCCGTCATCGATTCTTATGGCGAAGTCGGATCACTCGCCTTTTTCGAGTACGAAAAAGGCCGCATCAGACCCCTTTATCGTTCGCAGGGCCCTCAGAGTCTTGGCTTTTTCTACATGAAGCTCACGGAGCTCTGCGGATTCGACTGGATGGGAGGAGAAGAATGGAAGGTAATGGGCCTGGCTTCCTACGGCAGGCTGAATCCTGAAATTCTGGATCTCATGCGCGAAATGATCCGGATCGAAGGATTCGATCTTTATCAGGATCGCCGCGTCTTTTTCAGAAAACTCCGGGCCCTTGAAAAATTCCGTCGCCCGCCCGGAGCTCCGGCAGAGAGCGTTGCAGATCTGGCCCATACGGGTCAGTTTTTCTTCATGGAAACCGTGAATGCCTTGCTCTCCGCCTTTAGGGTCAGAGGCTTTTCCTCCAATCTGGTCTTAGGAGGCGGCTGTGCACTCAATTCCGTAACCAACGGACAGATCCTCAAGGATACGGCATTTCAAGCGCTACACGTTCCATCCGCACCCGCAGATGATGGAACGGCTCTCGGTGCGGCACTCCTTGCCTACCATGAAGATCACCCCAACGCCCCACCTCGGAGCGAGGCCCTGAGCCCCTATCTGGGAAGCCCCGTTGATCGCCAAGCCACGGAACGGTTTGCCCGTTACTCAGGCCTTGAAGTTGAGGAACTGGAGGTTGAAAGGCTCTGGTTCAAAACCGCAGAACTCCTGGCAGAAGGTCAGATCATCGGCTGGATGCGCGGGCGATCAGAGTTTGGCCCCCGAGCGCTTGGGCATCGCTCCATCTTGGCCGATCCGCGAAATCCGGAGATGATGGATCGGGTGAATCGGATCGTTAAATTTCGTGAACCCTTTCGGCCCTACGCGCCCTCCATCCTTCACGAGTATGGTCCGGACTACTTCGAGGACTACCAGGACTCACCCTACATGGACCGAACGCTCCACTTCCGCCAGGCTGTCCGTTCCAAGGTTCCTGCCGTTGTCCATATCGATGGGACCGGCCGCCTGCAGTCCGTGATGCGTCACCGAAACCCCGATTTTCATGGCTTGATCTCCGCTTTTCATGAGCGAACAGGCATCCCTATCCTGCTGAATACCAGCTTCAACGTGATGGGGAAACCCATTGTTCATTCTGTCGAAGATGCCTTTGCGGTCTTTCTAGGATCAGGGCTGGATGCCTTAGTCCTCGGCAATCATCTTTTCCGGAAAGCAGCGTTACATGGCTGAATCACTGAAGGCTCTTTTCACAGAACTCCTTCGCCCCTGCCCGCCTCGGGATGCACTTTTGCGAGGACGCAGACAGCTTGAAGACGCGCTGAATCAGCAGCCTGATTCAACGGTCGGACCTAGCCTCGAATGGTCCATCGATCTTTCAGAAGCTGAACATCTGAAAGCGCCAAATCTGCAGTTGCAATTTATTCAGGGTCTAGGCGCAGTCTGGCTATCAGGCCTCGGTCAACCTGCTCTTGCGACAGGCATTGTCGAAGGCATCCTCTTTCAACTTTATTGCCGTTCACTGGATCAAGACGAACTGATCGGCATGAAGCCCCCGAACTACTTTCATGACCAACCGATTCGTTCATCCACCTTTCAACTGGTCCTGACGCTTCTCACGCTTCGGCACTATCCTCAAAGCTTCCTTCCAGAAATTCTGGGCGTCACGCTTGCGGCATGTTCTCTAACAGGCTTGAGGATGCCCTTACCGAAGGATGCCAGAGAACTGGCTCTCGAGGCACTGAATGAAGCCCGATCGCAGGACTGGGACGAACATCGGATCGGAAGGGGAACAGCCCTTTACCAATGTCTGATGCGAAATATCGCGGCGGATCTGAAAGACCCACTCCCCCTCCTTACCCATCACGATGCCTTCGCGGAGGTCATCCGAAAAAAGGCGCGAGGTGCCAAGGGCTACCATGCCAATATCAGAGTCGAAGGAAAACCCCTGGATGAGTGGTTCGATGAAGCATCCATAGATCCCGAGAAACTGATGATGGCATTGGCCTCATCACGCTTTGTCGAGGCGGGCTGCCCCAATCGGAGCAGATTGATCCAGGCGATGGATTTTGGAGGCCCCATGTTCGGGGTCTTTGATGACGATGAGAGGACTCGGGCCAAACGCTGGATCGAGGATCCCAGTGACATCTCGCGAGGGCCTGATCCAAGGCCTCCTGCCACAGCGGTCGAAACATCTGTCATCCCACCTCTCGCGCCCAGGCCATCACCTTCAGGCCTCCGCGAACTTTTTCATCAGCTGATCCATAGTGAAAATCCAGCCGAATCTCCCGAGGAAAGTCTGCAACTGATTCGCAGGATCCTCAGGCGAACACGCTGGCTCAGGCGTCTTGGCCTGCTTCCAAACGCATTTCACTACGATCCAGAATCACTGGACCAATTTCTCGAGCAAACACACCACGAGGCTCTGAAACCCAAGGCGCGTCGCTTTAAGAATCGCGCCCTGTCGCGAAAGGACTGGATCTGGATCCTGACCCAACTTTCACCCTCTGTCCTGATCGATGGTGCCTGGCTTTCAGGGGTCCCGAACGCCTTCAGCCTGATGCAGCCCTGGCATCTCAAGCTTCTAAGGATTCACGAAGATGAACTCGGCCGGGGGGATCCGCAAAAAAACCATCCACGGGTCTACCGACGGCTCCTTGAGTCTCTCAAGGTGGAGGTTGCAGAAGTCACAGATCTCGGTTTTGCCCTGAATCCCGAAATCAATACGGTGGCCTTCCAGTTTGCAGCCTACATGGCAGCTATAGGCCTTCATTTCCATACTTTTGAGCCAGAGTGCCTGGGACTTAACCTCGCCATCGAAATCAGTGGTCTAGGAGCCGGCTACCAGAACATCATTCGGGATTTGAGAGGGCACGGGATTGATCCCATGATTGCAGAATTGCATCTGTCGATAGACAACCTCGACTCCGGACACGCACGCATCGCTCGCGATGCCATCGTTCTTTATCTTGAATCTGTTGCGCAGCGGGAAGGCGAAAAGGCTCAGCAAGCGGCCTGGCAACGCATACAGCTCGGCTATCTGTCCTATGGAGTAGCGCTCTCCGGAATGGGGCTTTTGTTCCTGTGGCGATGGTTATTTTCCTCGCGCCTTACCCGCTGAGCTTTGGGGCTGTTACATTGTGACCCATAGATTCGCACGTTTCTTTTAAGCTCATTCCACGTATTGCCCTTGGAGTTCCCGATGAGTCTCAACGCCCTTGACCAACTTCGTGCCATAACTGTCGTGGTCGCCGATACCGGCGACTTTCAGGCCATTCGCAAATTCACCCCGCGGGATACCACCACCAACCCTTCCCTGATCGCGGCGGCAGCTCAGATGCCGGAATATCAGGATGTTGTTGATGAAACGCTGATCAGCGCCCGAAAAACTCTGGGTGCAGCCGCAGACAACAATCACGTGGTCTCCCTGGCCTTTGATCGCCTCGCGGTTGCTTTTGGTCTTCGAATTTTGAACATTGTTCCCGGGCGCGTATCGACCGAAGTGGATGCCCGTCTCTCATTCGACACCGGAGCTACGATCACAAAAGCACACGAAATCATTGCGGCCTACCAGAGTGCGGGCATCGACCGGGAGCGCGTCTTGATCAAGATCGCGTCAACCTGGGAGGGCATCAAGGCTGCTGAAGCGCTGCAGAAAGAAGGAATCAACTGCAATCTGACGCTTTTGTTCGGCCTGCATCAGGCAGCCGCCTGTGCAGATGCCGGCGTTCGACTGATCTCCCCCTTCGTCGGTCGCATTCTCGACTGGTACAAGAAAGATACGGGACGGGATTATGCGGCACATGAAGACCCCGGCGTCCTCTCCGTCACCCGAATTTACAACTACTACAAGAAGTTTGATTTCGGCACGGAAATCATGGGAGCCAGTTTCCGCAACACCGGGGAAATTCTGGCGCTGGCAGGTTGCGATCTGCTGACGATTTCTCCCAATCTGCTTCAGGAGCTTGAAGCGGATCTCTCCCCGGTCAGTCGTAAACTGAATCCTGAAACCGCCGCGGCCTCATCAGAAAGCCGCCTGGTCATCGATGAGACGACCTTCAGGGCGCTGCACGCAGAGGACAGAATGGCCTCTGAAAAGCTGCAGGAGGGGATTCAAGGCTTCACCAAAGCGCTGGAAAATACCGAAAAGCTTCTGAGCCACCGGCTACTCCAACTCGAAGAAGGCCCGAAGGCCGTCAAGCCTACCGAATGCCTATTCAAGATTTACGACCACAATGGAGATGGCAATATCAGCCGCGAGGAATGGCTCGGAACCGATGCCATCTTTGATGCACTGGATACCGACAAGGACGGTATTGTCACGCTGAATGAACTTCGTATCGGACTTGGCGCCCTGATCAATCTGGCAGTCACCCACTGAGGCCGCACCGACCTGGCCCCGAAGGAGTTGCTCCCTGGGGCCAGGTCGTACGCTAAAGAAGAACCCTTACTGGCACTTGACCGTGATCGGGGGCCTCACGCCGTAATAGCGGGATGACTTGATGATGGTCAGCGTGTTGGCCTTTTCATCGTAGTCATATTCCGTCGTGTAACCACCTTCCTGGTTGGTTACGACTTTCGCCTGGTAATTGGGCTTGACCAATTCAGTGCCGGTCTCCAGATAGAGACCATTCTTGTGCCGAATCAGAACGTTGGATCCGCAAACAAACTCACCCAGAATTTCCTGCGTGGACCAGGAAATGGCCTGAGGCGGGGGCGTAGGTTCGATGTTCTTGCGCGTTGACGTGCAGCCACCCAGGGCGAGAGCAGTTGCCAGCACAGGAAGAATTACAGACTTCATGGAAGCTCCTTTTAGATGTTGAGAATCGCGATCCATGACACACACCGATCGCCCGATCTTGCCAAGACATAGGCAACATCGATCATAAACAACCGTCGAAACCAACACTAAGATCGAATTCTCATGAGGATATACCCGATCCGTTACCGCCATTCCTGAGCTTGAACAGACTGACCTCTTTCTTGAGCCCCTCAATCGCAGCTTCCAGCTGTTCTGTCGCGTCCCCGATTGCCGTCCCTGAGGCCTGAGCGGTCCGCGCTGTATCCTTGAGACCCTCCATCGCGTCTCGTATCAGGCGAGCGCCACTGGATTGCGAGCGCATGCTTTCGTGAACCTCAGCGAAACGCGGCAACATGAAGCGCACCCGGTTCAGAATCTCAGAGAATCGTTCGTTACTTTCCTGCGTATCGTGA
>CAYFOC010000129.1:0-5351 GCA_964344615.1 uncultured Methylococcus sp. | reverse complement strand
GGGTTCCGCCAGATGGAGTTAGCCGAGTTGAAGGTCATAGTCGATGATCAGGGGCGCGTGATCGGAGAAACGTTCTTCTTTGTAGATCTGGGTAGCCTGTAATGTGCTGGCGAGGGAAGGGGTCACGACCTGATAGTCGATGCGCCATCCCACGTTCTTTGCCCAGGCCTGGCCGCGGTTGGACCACCAGGTGTATTGATCCGGTTCGGGATTCAGGACCCTGAAGGCATCTACCCAGTCTTCTTCATCAAAAACCGTATCCAGCCAGGCCCGTTCCTCGGGCAAAAATCCAGAATTCTTTTGATTCGAGCGCCAATTCTTGAGATCAATCGGCTTGTGCGCAATATTCCAGTCACCACAGAAAATGTAGTCGCGTCCGGAGGCTTTGCAGGCCTTGAGATAGGGCAGAAAGCGCTCCAGGAAGCTGAACTTGATGGCCTGGCGTTCGGGGCTTGAAGACCCTGAGGGGATGTAGATGGACACGATGCTGAGATTGCCGAACCTTGCCTCAATGTAACGCCCCTCTGCATCCATATCTTCCCAGCCAATGCCTTTGATGATCTGGTCGGGTTCTCTCCGCGTATAAAGCGCGACGCCACTATATCCGGGCTTTTGAGCATCAGCGTAATAGCTGAAGTAAGGGGTGGGGCGGAACACCGAGTCATCTAGCTGGTGTTCCTGGGCCTTGGTTTCCTGAATGCAGACGACATCTGCATTCTGGCTTTCCATCCAGGTAAAAAAGCCTTTGCGGGATGCCGAGCGGATGCCGTTCGCGTTGAGTGAGATGATGCGCATATGTGAGAGGTCTGAAGGCGTCTGCAAAGGCGCCGGGTTCTTGCCAAAAGGTCGTGAAACAGGTAGGATGGGCGGTTTATTTTGGTCTCATTCTTACTAGGACGACCCCATGAAGTCGGAAATCCATCCCAATTACGCTCCCCTGACGGTTAACTGCAGCTGCGGTAACAAGTTCGAGACCCGTTCGACGCTCGGCAAGGATCTTCATGTCGAAGTCTGTGCGGCTTGTCACCCATTCTATACGGGCAAGCAGCGCGTGGTCGACACGGCAGGTCGCGTCGACAAGTTCCGCCGCCGCTACAGCCGCTAATTTCAGGGATGCCAGGTGGGGCTTTATAGCCCCACCCGACGACCTGCCTGATATTCTTTCTCTCTGTCCCTGTTTCAGCCTGCGGTCTTGCGGGTCAGAACAAGGATTCTTCTTCCTGCGACTCTTCCTCCTTTACTGAAGGCTCCGGCGCTCGTGTCTGGGGTGCGGTAGGCTTTGCTTGTGGCTCATCGTCCGAGGGCTGTTCGATCACCGGTTGCTGATGTTCGGCTTCGTTAGCGGTTGATTCACGTCGACTGGTCGGCTCCTGACTGAGGGAGCCCTTCTTCACGGGAATGAATTCGTATTCGGGTTCAGAGGTTCCCGACTTTGTACCTGCCTTGATGCGACGGTAATCCGGCCCTTCGTCGGGCACCGTAAATTCATGAACCGGTACATCCTTGAGGGCTACTTCCATGTATTTGAGCCACATTGGGAGGGCAAGATCGCCACCCATCTGGTTGTGGCCCAGACTCTTGTAGGCATCAAATCCAAACCAGCCAACAGTGACAAGGCCAGGGACGTAGCCGTTGAACCAGGCGTCATAGGATTTGTTGGTGGTGCCGGTCTTGCCGGCGACGTCAGCTCGATTGAGGCTCAGGGCCTTGCGTGCGGTTCCGTACATGACGACATCCCTCAGCATGGAATTCATCATGTAGTGCACCTGAGGCGTCAGGACTCGCTTTGCCGTTCCTTCGCCCGCTGGGGCTTGAGGGTCGCAATCAGGGCATGCAGAGGGCGGTGTGGCCTTGTAGAGGGTCCGTCCACTGTCCGTCTGGACCTCGGAAATAAAATAGGGGTCTATCCGGAACCCACCGTTTGCGAAGACGGCGTAGAGCTGCGCCATTCGGAGCGGACTGGCTGCGCCGGATCCGAGTGCCAGGGGGAGGTAGCGGGGAAGCTCATCCGGTTCAAATCCAATACTGGTCGCAAGGCGGATGGCTTTGTTGATGCCCACTTTCTGCAGTAACCTGACGGCGACGACATTGCGGGAGTAGGTCAAGGCCTGTCGCAGCGGGGTAGGGCCGTAATAGCGCCTCGTGGAGTTCATCGGGGTCCAGCTTCCAAAACTGATCGGGGCATCGACGACGATGGAGGAGGGGGTCATCCCTTCCATCAGGGCCGAGGCGTAGATTACGGGCTTGAAGCCGGACCCGGGCTGGCGTTTGGACTGGATCGCGCGGTTGAATTTGTTGTACTGAAAATCATATCCGCCGGCGATCGAGATGACGCCGCCGTCGTAGGCATTCATGGACACGAGTGCGCCACCGACTTCAGGAATCTGAGTCAGTTTCAGTTTTCCCTCGATCTCGCGAAGTCGCAGAATATCTCCGATGGACAGCGTCTTTGCAGCTTTGCCTTCGCTTTCGCTGAGTCCGCGGTTTGCCCACGCGAGATCCTGAGGGCCAAGGGTCATTTTCTTGCCTTCGCCCAGATAGACTTCGGCGCTCCCGTTCTTTAATCCCGTAATCAGGGCAGGAACAGTCAGGCCCAGCTTCGGAAAGGGGGCCAGTGCCTTGTCCCAGTCCGCCTGAGTTGAACCGGTTTTGAGCGTCGCGTGTTCCCGAATCGCGTGGAAGCGACGGCGCTCGTCAAATTGGTGGAGGCTCTTTCTGAGCGTGTCCTCCGCCAGGAGTTGAAGCTTTGAATCGATGGTGGTCTTGACCTTAAAGCCATTGTTGTAGGCTTCTTCGCCAAACTGCTCGAACATCTGGGTGCGGACGATCTCCGCGATATAGGGCAACGGGAGGTCCAGAATATGTCCGTGGAGCTTGGCGGTGTTGGGGAGATCCAGCGCGGCCTTCATCTGTCCCTCGTCGAGGTAATCCAGATCTCGCATGCGATGGAGAACATAGTTCCGGCGGGTCATGGCCCGTTCGGGATTCACGATGGGGTTAAAGGTTGAAGGGGCTTTGGGCAGACCTGCGATCATCGCAATTTCTGCAACATCAAGCTGATCCAGCGGCTTATTGTAGTAAACCTGAGCCGCGGCCTTTACACCGTAGGCGTGGTTGCCGAGATAGATCTTGTTCAGATACAGCTCAAGAATTCGGGTCTTCGGAAGTTCTGCCTCGATTTTCATCGCCAGCATGATTTCCTTGATCTTGCGCAGGAAGGTTTTCTCGTTGCTGAGAAAGAAGTTTCGCGCCACCTGCATGGTGATGGTACTTCCGCCCTGACGCTTTTCTCCCGTCACGACATAGGTCAACGACGCGCGAAGGAGGCCCTGGTAGTCGAACCCCGGGTGATCAAAGAAACGGTCATCCTCGGCGGAGAGAAACGCCTGAACCATTGGTTTCGGAACTTCATCGAGGGTGATGGGGTAGCGTATCTTTTCGCCGAATTCACCAATCAGAAGACCGTCACGGCTATAAATGCGCATCGGTGATTGGTAATGGATGTCATTGAGCGCATCCAGATCCGGAAGCTGCGTCGCTATGATCGAGTAGCCCGCAAAAAGAATCAGCCCGATCGTCATCAGACCGGCCAGCACCCCGAACAGCATGTTGAACATCAGTCCTTGGGCGCGAGGCGTCCTGACTATTTTCCGTCGATGGTGAGGGGGGATGGGGGGCACGGATGGATGACCTCTGACAACTCCTAGGTCTCGCCGATTCTAGCCTTAATTGAGATGTGTTGGGCTTGAACGGATCAAGAGGATGGAAAAGTCCTAGCAGTGGCAGGCCGCAGATGCCGAGACTCCAGAGGAGTCTCGGCAGAGGGTGCCCTTATTCGTCGTCGCCAGATGACGGCGGCGTAGCTGCAGGAGGTGCCTCACGACCACTTTCGCTCGGTTCGGAAGAACTGCTCTTCAGCGGAACGCGGCGATCACGGCGAGGCCGTGTTCTCCGGCGAGGGGCCGCCTTCGGAGCGGGTTCTGCATCCGCACGATTACCGTTGACGTCTCCTTCTTCATGATCTTCATCGGCAGCACGTGGGGGACGTTCTGCGCGCGGGGGGCGGGCAGGTTGTGGTGGGCGGACGGTTTCAACCGGTTTCGCGTCTTCAACAGGCGCCTGGACCGGAGCGACTTCAAGTCGCTCTGAAGGGCTTTCGTCGACCGGTATGTTTTCGTTCTGTTCCGGTGATGTCTCGCGGCCGCCTCGGCTTCCCGTTCCGCGTTGGCGGGAGCCGCCTCGACGTGAACGATTGCGTGGGCTCCGCGCCGGAAGGCTATCAATACTATCGCCGGTGATGCGGGATGAATCCTCTACTTCCTCATCAGCATCACGGATCACGGGGCGATCCTGCACGGCGTCACTTTCAGCGATGACGGGCGCCGCGACCGGGTTCGGTTCGGCCTCAAATTCACGACGGCTCTCGTTGCCGGCTTCATCCTGCTCGGACGAATCCTCCGTCGATTCTGATACGCCCTCGGCATTCTGGGTCCGATTCCGGCCCTCGCCGCCACGGCGGCCGCGACGACGACGGCTACCCCGACGACCGCGGCGCTCACCATCCTGACCTTCGGTAGGGGTCCCTTCAGCGGACGTTTGGGGTGCGTCGACCAGAATGGGATCTTCCGTCTGAACTTCAGCTTCAACGGGGGGTTTCGGTGCCTGCTGCTGACGCTGAGGTCGATCCTCATTGCGTCGACCGCGGCGCTCACCGCCACGCTCGCCTCCGCGTTCACCGCGTTCACCGCGTTCACCGCGTTCGCGGCGACGGTCTCGATCCTGTCGACGTCCGCCTGAGCGGGGTTCGCGGGGTTCCCGTTCCGATTCCTGAGCCGAAGTCGTGGCTTCCGCCTCAGCTTCATTTTCCTGATCTTCGCGGGGGCCCGTAATCATGGTCAGGAAGCGCTTGATGATGCCACCGCCCGATTTACCTTGGCCGTGACTATCAGCGACTCCGCGTGCCTCATTCTGGGGTGCGGGCTGGTTGGGGAGGAACTCCTTGACCGCCGGCTCCATGGTTGAGGCCGTCGGAGTTGTATCGCGACTGTAGCGATCATTCAGCACGCTTTCAGGGCGCACGATTTGATAGCTTGAAGTCGTGTCTTCCGCCTCTTCTGAATTGGCCCGGATACGCTGAATCTCGTATGCGGGTGTTTCAAGATGCTTGCTTGGGATGATGACAACCGAAATGCCGTTACGGCGTTCGATTTCATTCACGCTTTCGCGTTTTTCATTAAGGAGGTAGGTCGCAGAATCCACCGGCAGATAGGCGATGACCTTGCCGGTCTGCTTCTTAATGGCTTCTTCCTCGATCATGCGGAGCACCGACAGGGCCAGTGATTCCACACTTC
>CAYFOC010000128.1:0-5420 GCA_964344615.1 uncultured Methylococcus sp. | reverse complement strand
TTCGCTTACCAGCAATGGCTGATCAAACGACACGTCAAGGCGCAATGTTTTGCAGCCTTTTTGAACAACAACTGGTTTGGCGCCAGCGTTTTTGCCGGCATTTGGCTGGATTACTTCGTCCGCTAGCGGGAAGCGGTCAAAAAAAGGCGCCCTTCCACAGAGAAAGGGCGCAAAGCTTCACGGAGCACTAACGGAAATCCCATCGGATCTCCGCATCAACGAACGGATCAGCCTTCACGGATCCGTCACTGTCTTAATACATGATGCGTGCCATCATGTATCTGATTGTTTTATAAGGATATAAAATATCCGCCTGCAGAGACCCAGGTAAAGATCAGGGGATATGACCTAATAGAAATAGGGCAAATCCCGCACCCCCCCACTCAACGCGAAGATCGAAGACGCTCACGGTGAGATGAAAGCCATAGAAGGGCGAGTGCAGGAATCACCGAATCGACCTCGCCTGATGAAACCCCTTCCAGAGCCTCATCAAAAGGTACAACCCATGCCCGGATATCTTCGTGCTCATCCGAAAGACCATGAAGCCCTGCCGCAAGAGGCCCTTCGACCTCGCCCACGAACAAGGTCACCTTCTCGGAAGTCCCTCCGGGGGATGTAAAAAATTCACCGATGCGGTGAAGATGACTAAATCGAACCCCAGCCTCTTCCATGCCCTCCCGATGCGCAACCGCCTCGGGCGATTCGCCGAGTTCGACCCCGCCGGCGACAATTTCGGTCAGCCATGGAGGATCCTTCCGATTCAGGGCACCAATTCGAAACTGTTCGATCAGGAGGACTTCGTCCCGGACGGGATCATAGGGCAAGACCGCGACACAGCTGCCGCGGTGCAAAAGCTCCCTTTTTAAGGGCTCACTCCAGCCACCCTGAAAGAGGGTATGTCGCAGTCGAAAGCTTGAGAGGTTGTAAAACCCCTGGTAGTGATCGTCTTGTCCGAGGACTTCAACGGCATGACTCACATCAGCCACTAGTTCGGAAGAAACCGAAGCCCGAGGAACTCCGAAGCCACCTGAGTACCTGCTGATGCACCAAACTTTCGCGTAAACCGATCGAATGCATTCTCTTCAGGGTTGAAGCTGACCCTTTTTTTGGCCCCGATCACTGTTTCAGCCACGGAACGGTCATCTCCGAGATCATCGGCCAGACCCAACTTGATCCCCTCTCCTCCGGTCCAGACAAGACCAGAGAACATATCCGGGGTTTCTTTAAGCCGGTCACCCCGTCCGGTTTTGACGGCGTTGATGAACTGACGATGAACCTCAGCGAGAACACCCTGCATATGCGTCTTCGCAACAGGATCAACCGGTGCGAAAGGATCGAGCAACGCTTTGTGATCGCCGGCCGTCATGACTCGACGCTCGATACCGAGCTGTTTCATGGCATCCACAAAGCCGAAACTGCCCATGATGACGCCAATGGAACCAATCACGCTCGCGTTGTTGACGTAAATCTTGTCAGCGGCTGAGGCCACGTAGTAGCACCCGGATGCACAAAGATCCGCAACCACGGCGATGATCGGAAGCTCCGGCTTTTCCTTCTTGATCTTCCGGATGGTTTCAAAAATATTGTCGGACTGAACGGGGCTTCCACCGGGACTGTTCATCCGAAGGATAATCCCCTTCACCTTCTTGTCGGCGCTCGCATCCTTGAGGGCTTCGATGATGTTATCGGCGCTCGCCGGCTGGCCCGGGGCGATCAGGCCTGCAACATCAATGACCGCCGTCTTTTCATCGCTTTCTTTGTCAAAAATGTTTTTGAAGGGCGACTGACTCATGATCACAGCCCCCGCGATGTAGACCAGAATCGCAAGCCTGAAGAAAATACTCCAGCGTCTAGCACGTCGCTGCTCCTCGACGGTAGCAAGAAGGACCTTTTCAAGGGTTTTTTGCTCGAAATCCGGGCGCTGTGAGTCATTGGACTGAGTCACGCAGTTCTCCTAAATACAGTTGATAATGGGGGTTTAGGCCAGAAAGTGCCGAGACAGTTCCCTGATCTCTTCAACGCATAAAATGGGCGAAAGGGTCAGGAGTTCCTCATGATCGTTAGCTCCTTGACTGACACCCACGGAACGCATTCCGGCACGTTGGGCCATGCGGAGGTCATGCAGGGAATCGCCGACCATCAGCGCTCTTGAGGCAGGAACCTCAAGTTCCTCAAGAATTTCAACCAGCATCAAGGGATCTGGCTTTGATGCGGTCTCATCGGCACAACGGGTTGCATCGAACAAGTGACGGGTCCCGGTGACTTCAAGCGCCGGTTCAAGTCCCGAACGCGCCTTGCCGGTAGCTACAGCCAGACGGTAACCCGCCCCCTTGAGATCTTCGAGCAATTCCCTAACCCCCTCATAGAGAGCAAGACTCGAAAGCGGGCGCGTGTGATAAACCTCTCGATAGTGTGAGACCAGTCGCGATGCCGTTGCCGGATCTTCCCCCGGATAGAGGGTCTCAAGAGCCGACTGGAGGCTTAAGCCAATGACAGACCGTGCATTTCGGATCCCCGGCTCAGGCAGCCCTGTCTTCTGGGCGGCCTGCTGGAGACAGGTGACAATCCAGTCGATCGAATCAAAGAGAGTGCCATCCCAGTCGAAGATCAGAAGATCCGTATCATCCCTCACTTGGGCAGTCCCTTCAGAAACTGCACCAATTCCTCATCAAGGGGAGCCTGAACTTTCATTTGTTGCCCGGTCTTCGGATGGCGGAAGCCCGCTTCTCCGGCATGAAGAAAAAGCCTCCGAAGTCCCAGATCCTTGAAATAACGATTTTGAACATCCTGTCCATAGCGCTCATCACCCGCCAGGGGATGACCGAGGTGCTGCGCGTGTACCCGGATCTGATGCGTCCTTCCCGTAACCGGTCGCGCTTCGACCAGTGTGGCATCACGATACTTTCCGATCGTCTTGAATCCCGTCAGTGCAGATTTCCCATCCCGGGCCACCTTCACGACGCGTTCACCACTTTTGAGCATGTTTTTCTTCAGCGGCGCATCAACCATCTGCTTTGAGCGGGCCCACTGCCCCGCCAGGAGTGCGATATAGACCTTGTTAACGTCATCTTCTCGGAACTGGAGATGCAGATCCTTGAGTGCTGAGCGTTTCTTGGCGACCAGAAGGCACCCGGATGTCTCGCGATCCAGGCGGTGGACCAACTCCAGGAAACGGGCGTGCGGCCGCATGGCTCTCAGGGCCTCAATAACCCCAAAGCTCAGGCCACTCCCGCCGTGAACGGCAAGCCCTGAAGGCTTATTGAGGACAATCAGATCCTCATCTTCAAACAGGATCCTGGATTCAATCCTGGCTCTCAGTGCATCCACAGGAATGATCGGGGCTTCTCGTTCGGAAGTCCTGATGGGAGGGATACGGAGCTTGTCACCGGCTTCCAACCGATCCTGCGCCTTGACGCGTCCGCCGTTCCGGCGGACCTCTCCTGTTCTGAGAATGCGATAAACCAGACTCTTCGGGACACCCTTGAGGTAGGTCATGAGGAAATTGTCGATCCGCTGACCGGCCTGGTCCGGATCGATTTCAACCCACTGTACGGCGGGCGTTTGGGGGGGGGAATTCATGCGCCGATCATACCATCTGTGAAGCCGATTGATGATTAGGTTCAAGAGGGTTATAGTTCGCATGTTGGGGAAGGTCTGAGACACCGATACAGGGTGTCACAGCGGGCCGGCATAACCAGACAAAAAACAAGCGTGGACACCGCTACGGGGCGGCATCCAGACGCTGCCGGAATCAACCGCCCCATGATGAATTCCGATGCGGCTTGCATGTATCCGACATCCCAATGAGATGCTCGGGCCACTGCTGCAACCCTATTCGAGTCCCGTGATTTATTCAGAGCGATCCCGAAAACATGGGTTTACCCACAGATTCGAGATCGACTCTTAGTGACCGAAACAACGCAGGGTTTTAATGGCTCGACCCATGACGAGCCGAAGACATGCGGCCCGAGTGCCGACGCGGGTCTCCATTCGCCATTTGACGAATGATGCGACCCGATCCCCTGGACTTTTCAGCAGACCGAGCGTTGGCTCGAGGCGCTGGAGTCCACAAGATTGGCCCGCAGCCATGGATAGAGGCTGCCTCGGGACGCCTATGGACTGTAAATGAAGAGAATGTTGATCAATGCCACGCAGCCGGAAGAACTCCGGGTTGCGTTGGTAGACGGCCAAAAGCTTTACAACTTCGATATCGAAGTCCCCTCAAGAGAACAGAAAAAAGCCAATATTTACAAAGGCATCATCAGCCGAATTGAACCTAGCCTCGAAGCGGCTTTCGTCAATTTTGGATCAGATCGCCATGGCTTTCTTCCTTTCAAGGAAATCCTCCCCTCCTACGTCGGCCTTGCCGATGATCAAGAAGTCAGTCGTCGAGATATCAAGGACAAGCTGCGCGAAGGCCAGGAACTCCTGATTCAGGTCGAAAAAGAAGAACGCGGCAACAAGGGCGCGGCTCTGACGACCTATATCAGCCTTGCAGGCAGCTATCTGGTCCTAATGCCCAACAACCCAAAGGCAGGCGGCATTTCAAGGCGCATTGAAGGTGATACGCGCACCGACATGCGTGAAGTCATGTCAGCGCTTCAGGTTCCCGAAGGCATGGGACTGATCGTCCGGACTGCAGGCGGCGGAAAGAGCGCGGAAGAACTGCAGTGGGACCTCAATTATCTCCTGCAACTCTGGGAGGCGATCGAGCGTTCGGCCAACGAAAAGCCGGCACCATTGCTCGTCTTTCAGGAAAGCAACGTCATCATCAGAGCGCTTAGGGACCATCTGCGCGCAGACATCGATGAAATTCTCATCGATCAGGAAAGCACCTTCAAGCTGGTCAAAAGCTTCCTCCAGCAGGTCATGCCGCAATTCATCAACAAGGCGCGGCTTTATCAGGACAATGTCCCTCTCTTCAACCGCTACCAGATCGAAAGCCAGATCGAACTGGCTTATGCTCGCGAAGTGCCCCTGCCCTCCGGCGGTGCCATCGTTATCGATCATGCTGAAGCGTTGACCGCGGTCGACATCAACTCCGCTCGCGCCACCAAGGGCGGCGATATCGAGGAAACAGCCCTCAATACCAATCTTGAAGCCGCGGATGAAATCGCGCGTCAGCTGAGACTGCGCGATCTGGGCGGTCTGTTTGTCATCGATTTCATCGACATGATGGCCGCGCGCAATCAGCGCGCCGTTGAAAATCGCCTCCGCGATGCGCTCAAGATGGACCGCGCACGCATTCAGATCGGACGGATCTCACGATTCGGACTTCTCGAAATGTCGCGCCAGCGGTTGCGCCCATCGCTGGGTGAGTCCAGCCTTCTGACCTGCCCTCGCTGTCATGGTCAGGGTACGATCCGAAGTGTGGAATCACTGGCCCTGTCGGTGCTCCGCATGATCGAGGAAGAAGCCAT
>CAYFOC010000127.1:0-5452 GCA_964344615.1 uncultured Methylococcus sp. | reverse complement strand
ACGCCTGCTTGAAGAAGGGGTCGGGACGCTCTTCGATGTCACACGGGCAAAATCCTTATTTAAAGCCACTGAATCAGAGATTCCAAAGTATGAAGGACTGCTGGCTGAATCTCAGCACAAGCTTGAGCTACTCATCGCTGCCCGCCCCGGCGCACTCAGTGCCGAACTTGCGAAAGAAGCACCGGTTCCAGTTCCGAGAAATAGGGACATCCTGGTCAAACCAGCCGCCACACTCCGCCTGCGCCCTGATGTGAGGGAAAGTGAACGGAATTTAGCAGCCGCAACCGCCAACCAAGGGGCCGCCTTCGCCGAACTCTTTCCCAAGATCTCTGTGGCGGCATTCATGGGCGTCCAAAACTCGGATCTCGAGAACCTCTTTCGCTCCAGCGCCTTCTCTTGGGCTAGCGGAAGCGCCATCATGCAACCCGTCTTCAATTTCGGGCGCATCAGAGCAGGGATTGATCTTGCAGATGCCCGACAAAGAGAGGCTTATCTCGAATACGAAAAAACCATTCTTGAGGCTTTGAAAGAAACCGAGACTGCACTCCGACTGCTTGTCAAAGAGGAGGAGCGCAGACAACATCTCGAAATATCGGTTGCCCACCTTAAAGAGGCGAGGAGACTGGCTGAACTTCGATACCGTGAGGGCATTTCTAACTTTATTGACGTCCTGGAAAGCGAAAGAGCCATATTTGCCGAAGAGATGAATCTTGCCGAGGCTCGCGCTCAAACCACGATCTACCTGATTTCCCTCTTCAAATCTTTGGGTGGCGCAGGCAATCTGCCCGTCGCTCCCCCCGATGACTCCATTCGCCCCTGGGGCTAGCGGTCAACGAAGGACAGCGACCACCGGCGCGTGATCGGAGGGACGCTCAAGGGCTCGCGGACCACAATCAATTTCACAGGATGAAAGCGCTGGGCTCAGCGCTTCGCTGATCAATATGTGATCGATGCGAAGCCCGAGATTCCGGACAAATCCATTCATACGATAGTCCCACCAACTGAAACTTTTTTCAGCCTGATCGAATTCTCGAAAAGCGTCGCAGAACCCCAGATCCAAAAGCTGTTTAAACAGGGACCGCTCCGCCTCACTACATAGAATTTTTCCATGCCAAGCTGATGGATCATGAACATCACGATCATCAGGAGCAATATTGAAGTCCCCCAGCACACAGATCCGTGAATGACGGAGCTTTTCAGCCTCCAGCCATCTCAACAGGGCCTCAAACCAAGCGAGCTTGTAGTGATATTTTTCCGAACCCACTTCACTGCCATTTGGGACGTAGAGATTTATTACACGGATTCCATTGACGGTAGCAGCAAGAACTCGACGCTGCGGATCGTCAAACCCAGGAATTTCAAAAACCGGATCAAGGGCATCTGATCGCGAAATCACAGCGACACCGTTATAGGTCTTTTGGCCGCTGAACACGACTTTATAGCCCAGCGATGCAAAGACCTCGGCGGGGAACTTATGGTCCTCCATCTTGATTTCCTGAAGGGCCAGGATATCCGGCCCAACATCAGACAACCACTGCGTCACATGGGGAAGACGGACATTCAGAGAGTTGACATTCCAGGTCGCAATTTTCATCCGTTTATTCGCGAGAAGCACCGCTCGTGAGGCGGAGATAAGGTCGAGTGAATCAACCGGTAGGATAAAACCCGCCAAAGGGGGAGACTCCCCCCAAAACAAAAGTGCGCTCAGGAATTGCTCAGCTCAGCCACTTTCTTTTCCAGATTCCTGAGCCTTGTCCAGACCTCGTGCAGCTTTGGCATGACCGCCATGTTTTTAAGATACTGCTGCAAAGGCTGAGCAGGTCCCCCGGCGTACATGCCAGGCTCCTTGATGCTGTTGTTAAGCCCGCAACGATGCAATAGAACGGTGTTGTCAGGTACGGTCACATGATCAAGCGTGCCCGTCTGACCGGATGCAATAACCCGCTTTCCAAATCGCGTGGACCCAGAAAGTCCGGTGTGAGCGCAGAGAATACTGTAGTCGCCGATCTCGACGTTATGACCGAGATGACACATGGCATCAATGACGGCTCCGGTGCCGACCACCGTTGCGCCATAGGTGCCTCGATCGATATTGGTATTGGCACCAATAACGGCTCCATCGCCAATCACTACGGTACCGGTATGAGGAATCCTGTAGTTTCTTCGCTCTGCATCCTGAGCAAAACCAAACCCTTCAGATCCGATCACACAACCCGCTTTGAGAATCGCCGCTTTACCTATCCGACAACCGTAGCCCACAACACATCCAGGATGCAGGACCGACTCAGCACCGATTACGGCATCGTACTCAATGACGACATTCGCCATCAAAACGACCCGAGCGCCCAGAGACACCCCTCTTCCCACTACGACACCGGGACCGACCAGCGTATCTTCTGGCACAACAACACTTTCGTGAATGACCGCCGTTGGATGCACTCTGCCCCACTCCGTATCGCGGACATCGCGGTCCGCATAGGTTTGCTTGAGGATAGCCATTGCAAGCCGCACATTGGGTGCGATGAGGATTGCAAGATCTGAATACTCCGCCAATTGTTCTGCAATCTCAGACGTCGTCACAACGCCCGCTGGGTTTTGCTCGCGAACCGCCTGCAGATATTTCGGATGATCAATGAAGACCAGATCACCCGGCTGACACTCTTCAATCGGCGAAAGCCGCGTAAAGGCGTGATCACTCCCTCTGATCTCTGTTATCAGGCCCCTATCAAGAAATTTTTCGAGAATTTGAGAGGCTTTGACGTTCTTCATTGGTGATTCCTCCAAAAGACAGCCTCCATCATAGCCGATGCCGAAAACATCGGCTCTTCAAGAACCAAAAATTGGAGCAGGTGATCCCTCTAGGTTAAACTGGGCGCGGCTCGCCCATCCACGAGATTCAAACTTTGTCCGCTGATCCCACATCGGTTGATACGACCGAAATAGACGACCCCGCAAGCCCGCTACCTCAGCGCTACAAGCCTTTCACCAACGCGCTGATAGCGCGGGGAAAGATGCGTGAATCTGAAGTTCTCCGCGCCGCCCGTCTTGCATTACAGACGGATGAAACCCGGCTGCCCGCCCTTCTTCTTAAATTGGGCATCCTTTCCGAGCGCGATGTCGCTGAGATTCTGGCCAGCGTCAGCGAAACCCCGCTGGCTAGCCCTGAAGACTACCCCGAAGTTTCTCCGCTACCGGAGAGCATCTCTCCTCGATTCCTGAGAGAAAATCACATCATAGGCCTCAGTTACGATGATGAATCAGTGACCGTGGCCCTGAGCGATCCTTTCGATGAGGAAATTATCGAGGCGATCGAATTAGCCTGCGAAAGGCCCGTATCCATCCGGATCGGATTAGGATCAGAAATCGATCGTGCCATTGAAGCCCAGTCAGGCCCGGGCAAAAGCCTCATGGGCGAAATCGTTGACAGTTTGGGCTCCGATGAGGACGTCAATGAAGCGGATGTCGAACACCTGAAGGATCTGGCTTCTGAAGCCCCTGTAATCCGGATGGTCAACCTCATCATGCAGCGCGCCGTTGAAATGCGTGCGTCCGACATTCACGTCGAGCCTTTCGAACAAGTCCTGAAGGTTCGATTCAGGGTCGATGGCGTATTGAGAGAGGTCGAGTCGCCACCCGTTCGATCAACCGCTGCCGTGATTTCCCGCATCAAGATCATGGCAAAGCTCAACATTGCCGAACGACGACTTCCCCAGGACGGGCGAATCAAGCTACAGGTTCAGGGTAAGGAGCTTGATTTGCGTGTTTCAACGGTTCCGACCATGCATGGCGAAAGCGTTGTCATTCGCTTGCTCCACAAGGAAAGCATCAAGTTTGACTTCAGCAGCTTAGGATTCGAAGGCGAGGCGCTCAAGCGCTTCCTGGGCGTACTGGAACAGCCGCACGGCATCATTCTTATCACCGGACCGACGGGCAGCGGCAAGAGCACATCACTCTATACCGCACTGCACAAGATCAATACGCCCGAACGAAAGATCATTACCGTCGAAGACCCGGTCGAATATCAGCTGGAAGGGGTCAATCAGATCCAGACCAAGCCCCAAATCGGCCTGACCTTTGCTGCTGCACTGAGATCCATCGTTCGACAGGATCCAGACGTCATCATGATCGGTGAAATGCGTGACATCGAAACAGCACGAATTGCCGTTCAATCGGCACTTACGGGACACTTGGTCCTATCGACCCTCCATACGAACGATGCCGCCGGAGGCGTCACCCGACTGTTGGACATGGGCCTCGAAGATTACCTCATTGCCTCAACGGTCAATGGCATTCTTGGTCAACGACTGGTCAGACGCCTCTGCCCGCACTGTAAAGAAGCCTTCGAACCCATGCCGGAAGTCGCAGCAGAACTCAGGTTATGGAACTTTAGCGATGCGCGCGATGTTCCACTTTATCGCCCCAAAGGGTGTGAGGCCTGTGACGGAACAGGCTATAGAGGACGTCTGGCCATCTCGGAACTCCTGGTCATGAGCGATGACATCCGACGTCTGGTGATGACAAATGCCCCCGCCCGCAAAATTGAGGAGCAGGCTCTGCTCGAAGGCATGGAAACCATGTACGACGATGGCATCAGGAAGGCCGTTCATGGCCTAACCACCGTGGAAGAAGTCATTCGCGTGACGTCGGACAGCTAAACACAAACACGATGGCCACCTATTTTTTCAAGGCAGTCACCCGCGATGGCGAGACGATCGAAGAGGAACGGGATGCGCCCAGTGAAGCCGCTCTGATTCAAACGCTCCAGAGCGAGGGGCTGCTGCCCATCAAAGTTGCCATCGCTGGAAGCAGTCCGTTTGATTTCCTGCGAATGAGAAGGCGGCGCGTCAAAATCTCACACAAACAGGTCTCGCTCTTCACACGAGAACTCCTGACACTTTTGGAGGCTGGCCTTCCCCTGGATCGCGCCCTTGCCGTCCTTCTGGAACTGAGCGCTTCTGAACCAGAATTCAACCAGATGATTGGCAAAATCCTCGAGCGCATTAAAGGCGGCGCACAATTGTCCGATGCCCTTGAGGCTCAGGGCTCCGTATTTTCAAGGTTCTACCTCAATCTGATTCGGGCCGGCGAGGCCGGCGGAGCGCTTGAGGTTGTCCTTGATCGGCTCAGCAAATATCTCGACAACTCCAAGGAACTCAAGGACACGGTTACGACCGCAATGATTTACCCCTTGATTCTGGTTCTCATGGCCATCGGGTCCCTTCTATTGCTGCTGACCTTCGTTGTGCCTCAATTTACTGAAATGTTTGACAGCGCCGGCAAGGAACTCCCGCTTCCGACACAGATCGTGGTTGGAAGCGCGGATGCCATCAGGAGTTTCTGGTGGGTCGCCATCCCTGTAGGGCTAGGAATCAGCAGCTGGATCAAGTACCAGAAATCAGACCCTGAAAGGCGGCTTATCTGGGATCGGTGGATGCTCAGACTTCCACTCTTT
>CAYFOC010000126.1:0-5475 GCA_964344615.1 uncultured Methylococcus sp. | reverse complement strand
CCGTGACAAGGAACCAGATGGCCTTGGAGTGACGGAGCGTCTGTTCTGTCAGCGTCAGGCGGATGGGTGGTGGTTTCGGCGAGTCGTAAACCGGAGCTACGAGGCCTTCGGCAAAGGGAAATCCGGGAAAAAGAGAAGCCGTATGCCCATCTGGCCCCATCCCTAGCAGCGTGAGGTCGAAGGCGGTGTCTTCGCTCCCGAAATAGTTTCGAAGGGTGTCTTCATAGGAGGTTGCGCAAGCCTCGGGGGTGTCCCCGCTGGTAGGCATCGTGTGAAAGTGGGCTTCAGGGACGTTGACCCCCGCGAGCAGCGTTTCCCGCACCAGTCGCACGGTACTGTCGGGATCCTCGTGGGGAACGAAACGCTCATCGGCAAAGAACAGATGCACCTTGGACCAGTCAATGGCGAGCGAATAAGGGGGAAGCGTCAGTAGCTGGTAAAGCCGCTTTGGGGTACTCCCGCCTGACAGGGCAATGGATGCCCGGCCTGAATCTCGGATGGCGGTGGTCACCACATCGATCAGTCGGCCGGCAGCTTCTCGGGCCAGATCGTCGGGACTGAGCGTAACAACCAGTTCGCGCACGGCATTAACCCCGCAACGTTTTGTAGCGGTTGATAAGCCCGTTGGTCGAGCTATCGTGCGAATGCACGGGCTCCTTGTCGTGAAGATCCGTCAGGATGGTTTTTGCGAGTTGCTTTCCGAGTTCTACGCCCATCTGGTCAAAGGAGTTAATGTTCCAGATGGCGCCTTGAACAAAGATCTTGTGTTCATAGAGCGCGATAAGGCTCCCCAAGGTTTCCGGCGTCAATTTCTTGTAAAGAAAAGAGTTTGAAGGCCGGTTGCCTCGGAAGGTCTTGGCGGCAGCCAGTTCCTGAAGCCGTTCTCCGCTGACGCCAGTTGCCTTGAGTTCTGATTTTGCCTCATCAAAGGTCTTGCCGAGCATCAGCGCTTCGGTCTGGGCGAGGTAGTTCGAGATCAGGAGTTCATGGTGTTCGCCGAGACTGTGATGGCTTTGCGCGGCGGCGAGGAAATCACAGGGAATCAGAGCGCTGCCCTGATGCATGAGCTGGTAGAAGGCGTGCTGACCATTGGTTCCCGGCTGTCCGAAGATGATCGGGCCGGTACTGTAGTTGACGGGGTGACCTTCAAGATCAACCGTCTTGCCGTTGCTCTCCATGTCGCCCTGCTGGAGATAGGCCGGGAGGTACTCAAGGTACTGGTCATAGGGCAGGATCGCATAGGCATCCGCCGCGAAGAAATTGTCGTACCAGATGCCAAGAAGCCCCATGATCACCGGAATGTTTCGGTGGAAGGGGGCGGTCCTGAAATGTTCGTCGATTCGGTGCGCACCTTCCAGCATGGCTTCGAAACGGTCCATTCCGATGGCCAGTGCAATAGGAAGACCTATCGCTGACCAAATGGAATAGCGTCCGCCTACCCAATCCCAGAATTCGAACATGTTCGCGGTGTCGATGCCGAACTCTGCAACCTTTTCGGTATTGGTCGAAATGGCGACGAAGTGTCTTGCGACGGCCGAGGGATCCCTCACGGAGTGAAGCAGCCAGTCTCTCGCAGACTTGGCATTGGCCATGGTTTCGAGCGTCGTGAACGTCTTGGAGGCCACGCAGAACAGCGTCGTCTCAGGGTCAAGCCCTTTCAGGGTTTCGACCAGGTCGGCTTCATCGACGTTGGAAACAAAATGGACGCGGAGTCCCGGGTCTACGTAAGGCGTGAGTGCCTTGACCACCATGCGTGACCCCAGATCGGAGCCACCGATGCCGAGGTTTACGACGTCTGTGATCGACTTTCCCGTACTCCCTTTCCAGCGCCCGGAGCGGACTTCTTCGGTAAAGCGACGCATCATGGCCAGAACCCGATTGACATCGGGCATCACGTCATCGCCATCCAGGAGGATCGGGCGATTGGAGCGATTGCGGAGGGCAATATGAAGAACGGCACGGTTTTCCGTGACATTGATGCGGGCGCCGCGGAACATGGCCTCTATCTTCGTCGAGAGCTTTGACTCTTCGGCGAGCTGTTCAAGAAGTCCCTGCGTCTTTTCCGTAATCCTGTTCTTCGAGAAGTCGAAGAGGATGTCGTTGAAGGTCAGTGAAAAGCGAGAAAACCGTTGCGGGTCGGCGGCAAAGAGGTCCCTCATGTGGACGCCTGCCATCTCCTGCCGGTGTTTTTCAAGTGCCCGCCAGGCCGGAAGTTGGGTGGGTTGTGTCATTGTGCGGCTACCGACGAATTTGCGACGATCCTACCAAACCCGAGACGTCTTAGGAAATGCTTCTTTCCACCTCCCCGTGGGCGCCTTGAGCTCCCTGATCTGGGTATAATTGGACCCTGTCCGAAAGCCCCGGAATTTCCCCGGGGATACGGTTCCAGAATCAATAGAATTCCAGATGACCAGCGAAGCAAAACCCTGGGCTGGGCGCTTTACCGAAGCGACCGATGCCTTTGTCGAGGCCTTCACCGCCTCCGTCGATTTCGACCGCCGTTTGGCGCACCATGATATTCAAGGCTCAAAGGCGCATGCCACGATGCTCGCCCGCATCGGGGTTCTGACGCAGAGCGAACGGGATGCGATCGTTCAGGGCCTGGACGAGATTGATGCCGAAATACGGGCAGGGACCTTCGAATGGTCCGTCAAGCTAGAGGATGTTCACATGAACATCGAGTCACGGCTGACGCAACGCATTGGCGAAGTGGGCAAGAAGCTTCATACCGGTCGTTCCCGAAACGATCAGGTGGCCACGGATATCCGGCTTTACCTCCGCGATGAGGTGGATGGTCTGATCGCCTTGATCGTGCGATTGCAAAAGGCGCTCGTTGACCTTGCTGAAAAGGAAGCGGACACGATTCTTCCCGGCTTTACCCACCTGCAGGTGGCGCAACCGGTCAGCTTTGGTCATCACATGATGGCGTGGTTTGAAATGCTGGATCGTGACCGCGAAAGGTTGGCTGACTGCCGCAAGCGCATCAATGTGATGCCGCTCGGAGCGGCCGCGCTGGCCGGCACCACGTTCCCCTTGGATCGTCCCTACACCGCCGAGTTGCTCGGATTTGATCGTCCAGCCCGAAACTCGCTGGATGCGGTCAGCGATCGTGATTTTGCGATCGAATTCACGGCGTGCGCCAGCCTCATCATGATGCATCTTTCAAGATTCTCAGAGGAGCTGATTCTCTGGACGTCGGCGCAGTTTAGCTTCGTGGACCTTCCCGATGCCTTTTGCACGGGATCCTCGATCATGCCCCAAAAGAAGAATCCTGACGTTCCTGAATTGGTTCGAGGCAAGTCCGGACGTGTCTTCGGTCATCTTGTCGGGCTTCTTACCTTGATGAAGGGGCAGCCGCTGGCCTACAACAAGGACAATCAGGAGGACAAGGAGCCGTTGTTCGACACCATGGATACCGTTCGGAATTCGCTGCGTGCCTTTGCCGACATGGTTCCGCATCTCAGTCCAAATCGGTCTGCCATGCGTGATGCCGCCCTCAAGGGGTATGCAACGGCCACCGACCTGGCCGACTACCTTGTCCGTCGGGGCATCCCTTTCCGCGATGCCCATGAGATCGTGGGTAAGGCAGTTCGTCTGGGCATCGAAACGAGTCGGGATCTCTCTGAGCTGAAGCTTGAGGAGTTGACGGCGCTTTCAAGCCTGATCGGTGACGACGTATTTGAAGTCTTGACGCTTGAGGGATCGCTCAAGGCCCGCGACCATCTGGGCGGCACGGCACCGGTACAGGTCCGGGCTGCGATTGCAAAAGCCCGGGAAGCGTTGTCGGATCTTCCTTCTGCGTGACGGCGAAAGGCTCCTTTAATTTTCCCTGACGAGAGGCTCTCTCGCTGAGGTATCCATGACATCATCCGTATCCGGTCGCCTGTCGCGTCCCAGCTGGTTGCTTCCTGCATTGGCGTTCCTTTTTGCAACCTGGGCGACTTTTGTTCATCTGGGAGACTTTCCTCTTTTGTCTCCGGATGAAGGCCGGAATGCCGAGGTGGCACGAGAGATGAAGGTTTCGGGATCCTGGTTGGTCCCGACCTATGATGGAGCGACTTATCTCGATAAGCCCGCCTTCTTCTTTAAGGCATCAGCCCTTGCGCTTCAGGTCTTCGGTGACAGCGAATGGGCAGCCCGCCTGCCTTCGGCGGTTTCGGCGTGGCTCTGGCTTGGCGTCATTTTTCTTTTTTGCCGGCGTGCCTACGGCGTTGCAACGGCCTCACTGGCGATCGTGGTGGTCTCCCTGACGCCTCTTTTCGAAGCGTTTGGCCGCATCGTGATCTTCGACATGATGCTGGGGCTGTTTGTCAGTATCTCCATTCTGACCGGCTATCGAGCGGGAGAATGTGAAGGACGAGCGCGTCGCAACTGGTATCTTCTCGCGACGCTGGCTTCGGGGATTGCAACCCTGATCAAAGGCCCTGTCGGATTTTTGGTGCCTCTTCTGGTTCTGAGCGTTTATCACCTCGTTTCAGGGCGTCGCCGACTGATCGGTTCATTCTTTCGACCCCTCCATATTCTGCTTTTCCTTGCCGTGGTTCTCCCCTGGTTTGTCGGGCTTTCGCTAGCGTGCCCCGACTTTCCTTATTACGGAATCATGAAGGAATCCATTGCCCGCTTTACAACGACAGAGTTTCGCCGCACCCAGCCGTTCTACTATTACGGTCTCATCATCGCGTCGTGTTTTTTTCCCTTCAGTGTGCTTCTGCCGGCGGCCATCCGCGAGGGGCTTCGGAAGTCATTTCGTTTGAATGATGCAGACCGCCTCTTCGTGGTCTGGGCGCTGGTGGTGGTGATTTTCTTTTCGCTGTCTCAATCCAAGCTTCCCGGCTACATCCTGACCGGCGTCGTAGCGCTGGGGATTTTGGTGGCAAGGCTGTTGGCTCGGGCTCTCTTTGAGGCCGATCCCGTGGCTACGCGAGTGCTCAGAGTCTCATCGCTGCTGCTGGGTTTTACCGCCCTTTTATTAGCGATAGCACCGATCATGGAGCTTTGGGCGCCTGGCGTACTGCCTCATCCGCGCTGGTACACACCTACGGTTGTCGAGCGATTTGGGCCTATGTTGCCCGGCATTGTCATTTCTCTGGGAGTCACGGCATTCGTCACATTGGGCGGATGGATTTTCCGCTCGCAACGGGTTGCGATGGCAGGGTTCCTGATTTTCCCCATCCTCTTTTTGACGATCAATTTCGAGGGTGTGCCCCGGCATGCCGGCATCAAGTCGGCGCGAGCGATCTTCGAGAGCCTTCCTGAAGGCGTCACTTCGGATGCTGAACTGGCTTGCCTTCAGTGCATGCCTCATGGTCTTCCGTTTTATCTCGGTCGAGAAATGACGGTATTTACTCTGGATGGCGGCGAACTCACCAGCAACTATGTCCTGTTTTCAATCAAGACGGGGAAGCCATGGTCAGACCGTTTGGTTCCGCTGGATCGTTACCCGGCTTATCTGGCGGGACGCCAGCATCCGATTTT
>CAYFOC010000125.1:0-5516 GCA_964344615.1 uncultured Methylococcus sp. | reverse complement strand
CCAAGCGCCAACCCGAGATGATCTGCGCCTGAACGGAACCTCGACACCAAGCCCATGAGATGGGACCGACGCCAGCCTTCCTCTTTGACCAGATCAAGCGAAACACAAGCCGCCTCTGCAACAGCAGGCGGCATCGCAGTTGTATAGATATATGTTCTGGCCTTTTGAATCAGGTAGTCGATCAAGACAGAAGGCCCCGCCACAAAGGCACCAAAGACGCCGATCGCCTTGCCCAATGTTCCCATCAAAACGGGAACATCGTCCTGACCTAGCCCCTGAAGCTCAAGAACCCCGCGCCCCCCATGGCCCAACACTCCAATGCCGTGCGCGTCATCCACCATGAGAGCACCCCCCGCCTTTCGCGCCACACCGGCGAGAAGGGGGCCATTCATGAGATCGCCATCCATACTGAAGACTCCGTCCGTCGCGACCAGAATGTCCGCAACATTCGAATCGATGACCGGAGCCGTCCCGTGCACATACCGCCTAAGCGTTGCCCCCGACAGACGAACCCCATCCAGCAAGGAGGCGTGATTGAGCCGATCTTGGTAAACAACGCCCTTTCGTCCGACAAGCGCCGACAGGACCCCTAAATTAGCCATGTATCCTGTCGAAAAAAGAACCGCGCGATCACGGCCAAGGAAGTCCGCCAGTTGCTCTTCAAGCTGATGGTGAGCGGTCGAATGACCGCAAACGAGATGAGATGCCCCGGAGCCCACACCATATTTTCGTGCGCCCCGCACCAACGCTTCTTCCAGACGTGGATCCGCCGCGAGACCCAGATAATCGTTACTGGAAAAATTGGTCAGCCTACGGCCATCGATATGGATATCTACGCCCTGACGACCCTCAAAAACGCGACGGACACGGCGAAGATCAAGCTCCTGGAGCCTATTCAGCTCAGCCTGCAGCCCGTCCAGCCAAGGTCTAGGAGCGGTCAATGAAAAGCCTATTGCTTGGATTTAGCTCTGCGCGTAGAAGCCTGCCATCCGGACACCCAGTCGATCGAAGAGTCGCCGATCTGAATCAGCCACCGGGTTATCAGTGGTCAGAAGTCGCTCCCCATAGAAGATGGAGTTCGCCCCGGCCAGGAAACACAAAGCCTGCAACTCGTCTGTCATGCTTGTGCGACCAGCAGAAAGTCGCACCCGCGATTTCGGCATCATGAGCCTCGCCACGGCGATGGTCCGCACAAAGTCCAATGGATCCAAGGCATCCAAAGAGGCCAATGGCGTGCCCTCAACCTGCACCAGAAGATTGATGGGGACGCTCTCAGGGTGAGAAGGCAGGTTCGCCAGTTGGAGCAGGAGTCCGGCACGATCCTCGGGACCCTCGCCCATGCCCACGATGCCCCCACAGCATACGTTTAGGCCTGCATTTCGAACGCGCTCCAAGGTATCCAATCGGTCCTGATACGTCCTGGTTGTGATGATCTCGGAGTAATATTCCTCGGAGGTATCCAGGTTGTGATTGTAGTAATCAAGCCCGGAATCCTTCAGTCGCGTGGTCTGATTATCTGTCAGCATCCCAAGCGTGACACAGGTTTCCATCCCCAGCGCCTTGACACCTTCAACCATTTCACAGACGCGATCGATATCACGGTCCGTAGGACTTCTCCATGCGGCGCCCATGCAAAAACGACCCGCACCTTGCGCCTTGGCTTGCTTGGCTGCATCCAACACCTCGGTAATCGGCATCAGTGACTCCGCAGACAGGCCGGTCTGATGATGTGCACTCTGCGGGCAATAAGCACAATCTTCCGAACAGGAGCCCGTCTTGATGCTCAGAAGACTTGAAACCTGCACCTCATTGGGATCAAAGAAAAGGCGATGAACCGTCTGCGCCCTGAAAATCAAATCATTGAAGGGAAGATCAAAAAGGGCCCCGGCTTCCTGCAAGGTCCAGTCATGGCGAACTTGACCCAGAACACCAGATTCAGCTGTAGCGGACATCGAAACTCCCTGAAGATGACTAGAAAGCGATGCGTTGGGGCGACCCCGCCCTGTCAACCATCGCCATCTCAATTGGTTTACAAGTGACCAAATATTGTACAGTGATTTTCAGTGCCCGGCATCTCCGCCCGCACCCGCTGAGACGCGACGAACCAGTGGCATAAAAAGCAATGAGACAAAAAAGACGAGACCCAAAGCGTGAAAGAGGGAGTTGATCGTCATCACTTCAGCCTCGCGGAGAACCATCGCGGTTAACTGTTTGATGGCTCCCAACTCAGGGTTACTTCCGCCACGATCCCCCAGATAGCCCCCCAAAGAACTCAAAAGCGGCTCAACGGCAGGTGAGGCGTTCGTCACGTTTTCCCTGAGCAGAGCAAAGTGAGCTTTGTTCCATTCGATCATGAGCGTATTGGCTACAGCCAGACCAATCGCGCCCCCCAAATTTCTCATCAGGTTATAAAGACCACTGGCATTCTTAACCTCTTCAGGAGGAAGGGTTCCGAGCGCCAGTGCGTTGATGGGAAGAAAACAAAACATCAGCGCAAATCCACGCAACGCTTGTGGCCAGAAAAACTCCCAATAGGCATCTTGCTGGGTCAGGTTTCCGTTCATCCAACAACCCAATCCGTACAAGAAAAGTCCCATAGCCAACATCAGCCTGGAATCCATAATCTTGGCCAAGGGACCCGCAACAAATGCGGACACAAACTGAAACAGCCCAGCCACCATGATGTATTGACCGATTTGCAGGCTACTCAAACCCTTTACATTGGCCAAATACACGGGCATCAGATAGATCACCGTGTAAAGACCAATCCCCAGCACGAAGCTAAAAATACAACCCACGGCGAAATTGAAATCACGAAATGCCCAGAGATCGACGATCGGCGACTCGAAGGTAAGCTCCCTGTAGAACATGGCACACGCGGAAACCAACGCAAGAACACTAAAGAAAACGATCTCCCGACTCTCAAACCACTGATTTCTGACACCTTCTTCCAGCACAAACTGAAGGCTTCCTAAAAAAACAATGATGTACAGGATCCCCCGAAAATCAATGCGATCCAGAAGCTCCCACTCTGGCTCGTCGACCCGAACATAAAGCCAGACAAAAAGCGTCACTAAAAAGCCGGGAAGCAGGTTCACCAGAAACAAGGCCTTCCAGGACACGGCCTCCGTCAGATAACCACCAAGCACGGGACCAGCCGTTGGCGCCACCGTGACCACCAAACCAACGACAATCACCATGGTCGGCTGCAGTCTTGGAGGAAATAGCGTGTAGATGACGGCAAAGACTGAGGGAATCATTCCACCGCCAAAAAAACCCTGCAACCCGCGAAAAACGACCATCGACTCGAGATTCCAGGCTAGCGCGCAGAGAAGACTCATCAAACTGAATCCGGCGCATGAAATCGCAAAAAGATAGCGGGTTGAGAAGGCCCTGCCCAACCATCCCGACAGAGGAATGATGACCACTTCTGCGATCAGGTAGGCGGTTTGCACCCAGGTAATTTCATCCCGCGTTGCAGAAAGTCCTGACTGAATTTGCTCCAGGGAACTCGCAACGATCTGGATATCGAGGATCGCCATGAAGATCCCGAACACCATGGCAATGAAACCAACCCACTCCTTAAAGCTGAGCTCCTTCTCCCCGACGGCATCAACGCTCAACTTAGTGGACCTTTACCTTAACCGTTGTCGATAAACCCGGCCTAAGAAGATCGCCGGGAACCGCGGAATCAAAAACAATCTTGACCGGTACGCGGCGCACGATTTTCGTGAAATTACCCGTGGCATTTTCAGGCGGTAGCAAACTAAACTCAGAGCCCGATGCCGGCGAAAAACTATCCACAACCCCACTCAACGTCTCGGATGACAGCGCATCGACCTGAATCTCAACGGGCTGGCCTTTTTTCATGAATTCAATCTGGGTTTCTTTGAAATTCGCTTCGACAAAAACGTCTTTATCGGGGATCAGAAAGCCCAGAACGTTACCCGGCTTAACCAATTGCCCCACCTGAACCCCCAGGTTCCCTATCGTGCCTGAAATCGGTGCCGTGATCCGCGTATGCGAAAGTGCGATCTTGGCCAAATTGAGGGAGGCCCCCAACGCCTCCAGCCGCGCACGCGACTGCGCGATTCGCGCATCAATCGATTCAAGCTGAACCGAAGCTTCCTCTTGTGCTGCAACAGACTTCTCTTGAAGGGCGCCCGCCTGACGAAACCCCGCTTCAGCCGCATCCCGATTCTGCGGAGAAACCGCACCTTCCCCCACCAGATTCTTGAATCTCCTTAAGTCTTTAGATGTGCGCTCAAGATCGGCGTTCGCCGCTGAAATATCGGCAAAGACCTCTTTAAGTCGTGCCTTTTGGACCAAACGGTCCTTTTGCAGCGTCTCTATACCCGCCTGTTCCACCTTATATTGGGCCTCGGCTTCCTCGACGCGCGCGCGGTAATCGGCATCATCAATGACCACCAGCAGATCCCCAGTCTCGACATGCTGATTATCGACAAAGAGCACTTCTCGTACGTATCCCGATTCACGGGGACTGATCTGCGTCATGTGCGCTTTCAGATAACTGTTCTCGGTCGTTTCGTAAGGCCAAACGGCCAAACGCCACCAAAGCGCAACAGCAGAAATGGCCAAAAAGGCACCGCCCATCCATACAGGTCTTGAAATCTTTAACATAGAAGCGCATTACTAAACGGTTTAGTTTAGTCTATGATAGTGAGGAACCATCCCTCAGGCAACATGGTCTTCTAGACTTGACGACTCCCGCCCCCAGCAAACGAGAAGCTATTCTTAGGGCCGCGCGCTCCATTTTTGTTCGCGCCGGCTACCGAGGGGCGAGCATGGAAGCCATTGCCGATGAGGCGCCTGTATCCAAGCCGACTCTTTACAGTCACTTCGGTAGCAAGCGTGAACTCTTCGTTGCCGTCATCCAGGAGCAATGCACCTCGCTGGTTTCAAGTCTGGATGAAGCGAATACGCTGGGCCTCCCCCCTGAAACAGGCATCCGAACCATAGCCCAATCGTTTGTGCACACGCTCTACAATCCCGAGTCCCTCGCCTTGTACCGCCTCATCGTCGCCGAACAACACCATTGCCCGGACGTTGCCCAACTCATGGACCAGAGCGTGATCTCCCCCAGCCTGGAGCGTCTCACGACCTATCTGAAGGCCCTGCATGACGGGCAAATTCTCGAGATTCCTGATCCCGAGGCATCTGGTCAGCTGCTTTTAGGAATGTTGAAAGGCATTCCTCACTTCAGATGTCTGACCGGCCTCAAAGAATGTCTTACCTCAGAAGAGGAAAACAGCTTGATCGATGCGGCGGTCCACCATTTTCTGAGAGGCCATCAGCATGAACGCCACTAAACCGTTCCTGCTTGGAATCCTAGTTAGCTTTGCGGGATGCGCCGTCGGACCCGACTACCAGAAGCCCAGCATTGCGGTTCAGGACCACTGGCAAGCAGAGCGCAATCTGAATGATCCACTCAAACCCATTCAGGAGGCACAGCTAGAAACCTGGTGGGAGTCATTTGGAGATCGGACGCTCGATGA
>CAYFOC010000124.1:0-5520 GCA_964344615.1 uncultured Methylococcus sp. | reverse complement strand
AACTGTTTGCAACGCTTGTCTCGACTTCCGCCGAATCAGAAGTCTTGGACCGAGTCCTGGATGAAATCTCAAATAACAGTCAGGTCACACAGGCCTTTTGGAGCACAAGCACATCTGACTGACGCGTCGCAAAAACTTAAGAATCAGTCTCTTGCTCGGACGGCAAAATCATCGATCGGCCGCTTTAGAAGGATGGCCTGGGCCAAGAGGGCTACTGCAGCCATCGCTGGCATAGCCACCAAGCAACGAATGGGCGGAGCGCAACCCAGGGCGGTGAAATATTCATCCATCAAGAAATGAAATTCCGCAGAGATCAGATCCGATGACGGCGTTGTTCGTTGATTTGAGTATTGCATGGAGATTACTAGGCCGCTTTTAGCATAAACACGGGAGCAGGAAAGAGTGACGCCTTGCCAACAGAGACGCACAGTATGGACAGCCCTTGTTACACCCGTGTTAATTTCCCACCCTCTCATTTCCCCAATACGTGCGTGTTATAAAACGCTCTCATTGCCCAACCCAAACCAGACAACATGATGAAGATCAAGACCACGCTTAGAACACCTGGCCTGATACTGGCCATTGCCCCCCTGGTTACAGGTTGCGGAGGCATCATGGCGAACCTGTCCTCTGATGGAGAACTCAACGAAGAATATCGCCTCAAGCACCTCTATTCAGAATGCATCAAGGAGTCAGCAAAAACGGGCGTTGACTGCAGTGAACTGAAGCACAAACTCCTCATCCAGCAGGAATGGAACGACATGGATGGCGGCGTCTGACACCTCTCTCCACCCTCCAATTTTTCCTTCGCGAATAAATTTCCGGCATCTTGTCGAAAAACCCGAGAAGAACAGAGTGCCATTCAAGACGCTCCCTTTGGCGTCAGACAGATGGATCAGTGAAGTGTTACAAAACCGTCACACACCCTTAACGTCACTTTCACACTAGAACCATAAAGTGCCCAATGTCTGAGGACAAAGGGTATACGCCCTCTCTGAAGAGAGGGGAAATCATCCCATAGAGCGTCCTCTCAACACTTGGCGGAGGACGCCTGCTTGAAAATCGCACTGATCACGGACGCCTGGCACCCTCAAATCAACGGGGTTGTCACCACACTCTCTACGATCGCCGATAAGCTTCGTGGGTTTGGGCATGATGTTCGCCTCTTTACCCCCGACGGCTACAGGAACTGGCCGTGTCCAACCTATCCAGAAATTCGCCTGGCACTGGGCTGCAGCCGCAAAGTTGCAAAACAGCTAGACGCTTTTTCACCTGATGCGATTCATATTGCTACGGAAGGGCCTCTGGGCCTTGCGGCAAGAAGCTACTGCATCCGAAGGAAGCAGCCCTTCACAACCTCCTTTCACACGCTCTTTGCAGAATACGTCAACGTAAGGACGGGGATCCCTGTCTCATGGGGTTACGCATTTCTCGCCTGGTTTCACAACCAAGGAACAAGAGCGATGACGGCAACGCCAGGGCTTGTCGAACAATTGAAGTCTCGAGGCCTCAAAAATCCTGTGCTCTGGTCTAGAGGGGTTGATACCCGCCTTTTCTGTCCAAGAGATACCCCCACCAGACTAGAGGGCAAAGGCCCAAAGCTCTTGTATGTCGGCAGGGTCGCCATCGAAAAGAACATTGAATCCTTCTTAAAGCTCGAAACGGAAGGAACAAAATTCGTCATCGGGGATGGTCCCCAGCGAAATGAACTTGAGTCCAAGTATCCCGATGCCGTCTTTCTCGGCTTCAAAAAAGGCATTGACCTTGCCGAGCACATTTGCGATGCGGACGTCTTTGTTTTCCCCAGTAAAACAGACACATTTGGCCTGGTCATGCTGGAAGCGCTTGCCTGCGGAGTACCCGTGGCTGCCTACCCGGTTCCAGGCCCTAAGGATGTCATCCTCAGCGATCAAGTCGGCCATCTGAACGAAGACTTAGGCATCGCTGTCGCCGGCGCACTGAAGAAAGATCGGGCTGCCTGTCGCGAATATGCCCTAAGGTATTCATGGGAAAGCTGTGCACGTCTCTTCGAGAGCCATCTTGAAGTCTTTGGGCCAGATGTCGTTTCAAAATCCCAAACAGCAATAATCACCCCTATTGAGGTCAACTCATGAATGTCATTCGCTCCATTCATCGCTTTGATGTGTCTCTTTTCATGTGGGTTGCCCGCCGCAAGACACAGAACCAGTGGGTCAAGATTGCGAGAGCCGTTTCCCGAAGTGCCAATGGGCCACTCTACCTCCTATTAATGCTCTGGCTGGCGGCAAGAAATCACGGAATGGACAGCCTCTTCTTAGGCTCCCTCCTTTTGGGGTTCACCTTGGAGAGGCCCATTTACTTCATCCTAAAAAACCTCTTTCGACGCAGTCGCCCCTATGCCGCCCTCAACACACAAAATTTTGTAACGCCCGGCGACCGCTTTAGCTTTCCATCCGGACATACCTCCGCTGCATTTCTGGTCGCCACAGTAACCAGTTCCTTCACCCCCTCACTCACACCGATTCTTTTTTGCTGGGCCTCTCTGGTTGGAATCGCTCGTGTTGTGCTCGGCGTTCATTTTCCGACAGATACGCTGATCGGCGCCCTGATGGGTACGGGATTAGCCTTGATCAGCATGGAGACTCTCGTCCAGTGAAAATTTTCTACGGTGTTCAAGGAACCGGTAACGGTCATATCACTCGGGCACGTGCCATTGCCCAGAAATTCAAGAATAGGGAAGTACAAGTCGACTGGCTGTTTACAGGTCGCCCTCAGGATCAATTTTTTGAGATGGAAATCTTCGGTGACTATCAATGGCGCGCCGGACTAACTTTTGCGACCAGCCATGGAAATATTCGTTATATCCAGACGGCTCTCCGCAACAATCTCATTGAGTTCATTCGGGATATTAGGAGTCTCGACTTCACCGGATACGATCTTGTAGTGACGGACTTTGAACCTGTTACGGCGTGGGCTGCAAAACTTCAGGGCATCAAGACGGTTGGAATCGGCCATCAATATGCCTTTGGACTTGATATCCCCATTGCTGGAAAGGATTATCTTGGCCTTCAAATCTTGAAACATTTCGCCCCCGCAACCGTAGGACTCGGCGTTCATTGGGATCATTTCAATAGCCCCATCCTTCCACCCATCATTGAAGCCAAGGCTAAAGATACGGGACATACACCGGGCAAGATTATTGTTTATCTCCCCTTTGAAGACGCCAAGGACGTCATTAAGCTTCTGACACCATTCAAAGACTTTGAATTTCATGTGTACAACCCCGGCGGGGCAATCTCAACACAGGGAGAAAGCGCCCATATTGAGGTCAAGGGGTTATCCCGTGCAGGGTTTCAGGCTGATTTCTCGGACTGCGTTGGCGTCATTAGTAATGCAGGATTCGAGTTACCCAGTGAGTCTCTGCATCTGGGAAAAAAGCTTTTGGTAAAACCATTGCACGGACAAATTGAGCAGCGCTCCAATGCACTTGCCCTGCAGCAGCTTGGCCTGGCTGAGGTGATGGATGACCTTGACGCCGCAACGATAGAACGATGGCTTGCAAAGGATGTAATTCATCTCATACGGTTCCCTGATGTTGCAGAATCGGTCGTAGACTGGCTGCTTCAGGGAAAACTTGAAATCCAGCAGTCATGGATCGAAGAACTCTGGGGGCGAACAGAACGAATCATTTGATGCTAATCACCCATCACTCGTACCATAGAAAGCAAAATAACAGGAGATTTGAACCACCATGGCCGGACAGAACCTAAAGGGCATAGCCCGGATCTATGCCGCTTTTTTCCACTCCGCCCGAGGGTATAAGGCCACTTGGATACACGAAGAGGCCTTTAGACAGGAGGTCTACCTCTTTATCTTTGCAGGTCCTTTGGGCCTTTGGATTGGGGAAACTCCGGTGGAGAAGGTTCTTCTCACGGGCAGCATCATCCTGGTCATGATTGTCGAGCTACTCAACACGGGAATAGAGATTGTGGTGGACCGCATCAGTTTTGAGCGCCATGAACTTTCCGGACGGGCCAAGGATGTAGGCTCAGCGGCAGTACTCACCTCATTGGTACTGGCAGGCCTTACCTGGGGGCTAATCCTCTATCCACGCTGGGGGCATTTTTTCTCTGGATAATGCCCTGCCCGGTCCGGGCTTAACGCGTCTGTCATAATTTCCGAATAAAGTGACCTCAGTTATCAGATTGAGAAACCCGCATGATAAGCATTTTGGTCGTTGAGGATGACATCGCTATTCGGGAGATGTTGAAGGACATCCTGGAGCAGGCCGACTTTGAGGTCACGACAGTGGGTGATACCCATCGAGCGCTTCTCCTCATTCAGCAAAAGCTGCCGGATCTTTTGCTTTTGGACTGGATGTTGCCGGGACAAAGCGGGATTGAATGGGCTCGCCGCCTCAAGAAAGATGATAAGTACACTCATCTTCCGATCATCATGCTGACCGCTCGAGGCGAGGTGGATGACAAGATTCGGAGTTTGGACACTGGGGTTGACGACCACATCACGAAACCTTTCTCTTCGCGTGAACTCATTGCACGAATTAGAGCGCTTCTAAGGCGAAGCGGTAAGCTCGAAAAACTGAATCGCATTGAAGCTGGCGGTGTAACCTTAATTTCTGACCAACATCGGGTATTGATCAATGGGGTAGCGGTCAATATCAGTCCAACGGAATATCGTCTTTTGGAATTTTTTCTGATGAACCCAGATCGCCTGTATACAAGATCACAATTATTGGATCATGTTTGGGGCCGACATAGCTCCATTGAAGAACGGACGGTAGACGTTCATATTCGGCGACTGAGGAAACTCCTTGCTGAATTCGAAAAAGAATCACTGATTCAAACCGTCAGGGGCTTCGGTTACCGCTTCTCGGAAAACACTTGACCGACTCAACGACCCAAGCCACTCTCAAATCGAGATCTCGTTCAACAAGAACGCTTTCCCTGACGAGCAAGATTCTTCTGGGGCTATTCTCAGGAGTCGCCTTGGGCCTAGCCCTCGGTGAAGAAGTCCAACCGTTGAAGAGCATTGGCGATATTTACGTTGGGCTGATGCAAATGACGGTGTTGCCTTTCATCGTCTTTTCCCTGATTGGCAACATTGGCCGTCTAAACATTGACGAACTCAAGCTTCTCGCCAAGACCGGCGTTGTCACCTACGCGCTACTGTGGTTCTTTGCCATATTGACGACCTTGTGCTTTGCGCAAGCATTTCCGAGCCTGCATACGAGCCACTTCTTTAGTAGCTCACTGGTTGAGCCCGCACCCTCAGTGGATTGGATTCATCTTTTTATCCCATCCAACCCCTTTAAGTCACTCGCTGAAAACGCCGTTCCTGCCGTTGTTATCTTCTGCATCCTTTTTGGAATAGGCCTCGTAGGATTTGAGGGCAAACAAAGCCTCATTGATCAGATGAATGTCTCCGCCAAGAGCCTTCACAAGGTCAACAGCATGGTGGTTCAGCTGACGCCTTATGGCATCTTTGCCATAGCCGCCCATGCGGCGGGCACCATCCCCATTC
>CAYFOC010000123.1:0-5527 GCA_964344615.1 uncultured Methylococcus sp. | reverse complement strand
CTTCCGGCAACGGGAGTGGCAGGGTAAACCCCGTCCGGAGCAAGACCAAATAGGGAAGCGGTGAGGCATGCCTCCGACGTGTGGTCCGCACGGCTTCCGGGTAGGTTGCTCGAGCCGCATTGTGAAATGCGGCCCAGATGAATGATTGCCCTCGACAGAACCCGGCTTATCGGCTGACTCCACCTTCATCCCGAGCCGTTCTTTACTCGGCACGCACCAAGTGGTCGCGATTCCCCGTCCGAATTGAAATGGCCTCCTTGACGTCGTAGATGAAAATACGACCGTCTCCCGGGCGCCCCGTATGGGCTCGCGCAAGCATCACATCGATTACGGCCTCGACCATTTCGTCATCCACGATGATCTCTATCCTTTTTTTGCTGATAAAAGGATCAAAGGCTTGGCCAGAATCCACAAGCACCCGACCAAAGCCATCGCAATCAACCACGCTCATCCCAGGAAAACCAGGAATCTCCATGAGAGACTGCACCAAGCGACCGAGAACGAAAGGCTGAACATAGGCACGGATTTCTTTCATCACTTCTCTCGCTAAGAACCCTATCCATCCAACGTGGGTAGGCGCTCGTTACTGCCGACCAAATCGACGCTCTACATACCCATACACCAGAGGCAGCATGGTTAGCGTGAGCAACGTGGACGTGACAAGACCGCCAATAATCACTACAGCGAAGGGCTTAGCCGTTTCCGAACCCACCCCCGTGGAAAACGCTGCCGGTATCAATCCAAGCATCGCCATCAGGGCCGTCATGATAACGGGCCTTAGTCGGCTCACGCCACCCAGGACGATCACCTCACGAATCGGCAGCCCCTCTCTCAGCAACGCATTTAACTGTGACACCAAAATCAAACCGTTCTGAACAGCAATCCCAAATAGGGCAATAAATCCAACGGCCGCAGAAACACTCAGGTGAATGCCCGTCAACCAGAGGAGGATCAAACCACCAATCAACGCGAAAGGCACATTCAAAACGATCAGAATTGCATGCCTCACCGTCTGAAATGTCCAAAACAAGAGAACAAAGATCAGCGTCAAGCTCACAGGCACAATGACCGACAACCGCTTCATGGCGCGCTGCTGATTTTCAAACTGACCGCTCCACACAATCCGATACCCCGGCGGCAAGGAGACCTTCTCAGCGACCTTGGGCATCGCCTCTTCCACAAACCCACCCTGATCCCTGCCAATCAGGTTGCACTTGATCGCAATCCGGCGACTATTCTCTTCACGACTGATCCGCGACGCGCCAATATCAACCTTAACCGTTCCGAGTTCGGCAAATGGAATTCTCCCTCCCTCAGGGGACTGGACACCCAAATTCTCGATGGCCGCCACCGAGGATCGAAAATCTTTTTGCGTGCGCACGGCAATGTCAAAACGTTTATTCCCCTCAAGAACCTGAGAGGCCGTCTTGCCCCCGACAGCAATCTCAATGACATTCTCAACCGCATCCACCGTAATCCCATAACGCGCGATCTTGGATCGGTCGACCTGAATCACTGCCTGCGCCAGCCCCGCCTGCTGCTCTGCCGCAACATCCGTTGACCCCCTTGTCCCCTTGAGAACGTGAACGACCTGATCTGCCTTTTCCTGCAGGATCTTGAGATCATCACCAAAGATTTTGACGGCAATTTCACCCTTGACACCCGAGATCGCCTCTTCAACGTTATCCTGAATAACCTGCGAGAAATTCAGCTGGACACCCGGAAAGACAGAGAGCTTCTCATTCATCGCCTGGACGAGCTCATCCTTGGATGAGAATCTCCATGTATCTTTGGACTGTAGCGATATCAGGATTTCAAGATTATTGAATCCCTTAGGATCGGTCCCATCCTCGGGACGACCCAACTGCGTGAGAACGGAGCGCGCCTCAGGAAACTCCTCCACTCGCGCACGGATTCCCCGCTCAATTTCCTTGGCCTTAGCAAGAGAAATCGGCGTTGGCAGGGTTACAGTCAGCCAGATATTGCCCTCATCGAGCTTCGGCATGAATTCCGTACCAATCGCCTTGACCAGAGAAAAGGAAAAGACCAACGCAACAACCGCCGAAACAATTATTTTCGATGGATGATCAAGACAGTATTCAAGAACGCCCTTATAAGCCCTCTCCATCCATTGCACGATGCCGTTATGCCGCTCTTCAAGCCGCTTACCGAGCAGATAACTCAGCAGGACCGGTATAAGCGTCAACGTTACAATCAGCGACCCCACCAGGGCAAAGGAAAGCGTATAGGCCATTGGCGAGAAAATCTTGGCCTCTACCTGCTGGAAGGTAAAGATAGGTATAAAGGCCGTAATAATAATGGCCTTGGAGAACAGTATCGGCCGACCCATTTCAGATGCGGTCATCAGCATGGTTTGCCGCATATGACTCATGTTCTCGCCCTTGACGATATCCAGAGTGATCTTGACCATGATGGCCTCGACCAGCACCACCGCACTATCGACGATAATCCCGAAATCAATAGCCCCCAGACTGATCAAATTCGCCGAGACGCCTTTAAGGTCAATCAAAATGAAGGCAAAGAGCAGGGACAAAGGAATAACCAAGGTCACGATGGCCGCGACAAGGGCGCTCCGCAAGAAGACAATCAAAATAATAAGGATCAGTGCCGCACCTTCAAGCATATTGTGCTCGACGGTATGGACAGCATGCTGGATCAACTCCGTTCGATCATAAATGGGCTCAACCTTGACGCCTTCCGGTAGCCGGTGAGAATTCAGATCCTCAATTCGCTCCTTCAGTTCGGCAAGCACAGCCATTGGATCCCGACCCTTAGTCAAGAGGACGACTCCTTCGACAACGTCGTCTCGATGCCCATACCCGGCAACACCCGTTCGAGGCTGAGGTCCGATAACGACCTCCGCGAGGTCCTTTACCTTGACGGGCAACCCAGTTCGCGTGGTAACAAGGATTTCTCCAATCTCTTCTATGCTTGAAACTAGACCCACGCCACGGACAACCAGCGCCTCATCGCCATGTTCTATGTATCCGCCCCCCGTATTTCTGTTATTGCGCGCAATCGCATCGTAAACATCGGTTATCGGGAGGGCGTAACTTTTGAGGCGATCCAGGTTAACGTTGACTTGGTATTGCTTGACGCCTCCACCGAAAGATACGACATCGGCAACCCCCCTCACAGAGCGCAACTTAGGCTCAATGACCCAATCTTGAAGCGCGCGCTGATCTACTAGTGAAACTGTTGGCGAGCGGAGTACATAACGAAAAATCTCGCCAACGCCTGTACTAAGTGGACCCAAGACAGGATTGAGATCTGCAGGAAGCGAGACGTTACGAAGCCTTTCAAGCACCTGTTGCCTTGAGAAATAGTCTTCGGCGTCATCATCAAAAGTCAGCGTAACAACAGAAAGCCCAAAAATAGACACGGACCGCATATTGATCAAATGCGGCAATCCATTCATCTGCTTCTCAATCGGAAGCGTCACCATCTTTTCGACTTCTTCAGGCGCCTGACCAGGATACTGCGTCACAACCTGAACAAAAACATTTTGAACGTCCGGAAATGCCTGGATCGGAAGTCGCTCGAAGGAAATGACGCCAAGGCCTACCATGACGAATGTCAGCCCTATGACCAACACGCGTTGCTGGAGACAAAAAACAAGAATTTTGTTGATCATGTCCGATGAATGCCTTCGAAAGGACTAATTGAAACCATGCCGCGCTGAACTTCTAAACCCTATTGGAGACTCTCGGATTCACTCTGCTCATTGGCCTCTTCCGTTCGCAGGAGGAGAGCACCCTCCGAAACGATGGTCTCGCCGGGCGTGAGCCCTTCTGCAATCACAGCCCTGTCCTTCATTCTCAAACGAACCACAACCTCACGCTGCTTATAGTGGCCATCCCCGATCTTTACGAAGACCTGATCCCCCTCCCCTTCCGTAAACAGTGCCGTCAGGGGTATTACCAAGGCCCGATCATCAGGACCACTCTGCACCTCAACGCTGGCATACATCGCTGGCAACAACTTCCCATCATCGTTCGCCACACGACAACGAACCTTGATGGAACGCGTCGCCTCATCAACCAACTTGTCGATGTATTCGACCACGGCAGGGAATCTCTCATTCGGATAAGCCACAACAGCAACCGACACCTGGCTTCCAACATGAATCAAGCCGATATCCTTCTCAAACACATTCATGTATACCCAGAGACGACTGAGATCGGAAACCACAAATAGTGGGTCAGCCAGATCCGGCCTCACCTCAAGACCTGGATTCACATGCCTCTCGGTGACGATTCCAGCAATCGGACTTCGCACCCAGTAACGATTATTGATTTGCTGATCTGTCGATCCAAGGTTATGGAGATGCATCAAACTCTGACTAACATCATCCCTGGCATGGGTCAGCGTGTTTTCCGCCTCCTGCAATTCCTTATGCGGCAGGACGCCGTGCTCAAACAGCGACTTAGCTCGCTCATAGGCGCCCTCTGCCAATCGCGCATCCGCGAGCGCATTGGCATATCCTTCCTTGGCCTTGCCAAGTTCAGGGCTATCCAACTCCAGCAGCGGGTCGTGGGCATTTACTTTGGCACCCAAAACGGGCAACTGAGAAACGATACGGCCTGTCACAGGCGCAGAAATTCTCGCAGTTACGGTCTCATCATAGGCAATTTTCCCGGCCACCGGCTCCATGATCGGGGCAGGAACCAAATCCAAAACCGTCTCAACGATCATGGCCCGCTTGGAGGAATCAGGCCCCAGCAATACTTCGTCATTCGGGAGAGCAGGCGCTTTGGCATGAACAGGAACCTCACTCCCGGAGTTGCAGCCCAGCAAAAAAGCCAGGGCAACATTCAGCGCCAATAGCGATGACTTAGATACGACACGTTCCAGTAGCGCATTCATTCCCGGGGCTCCTCCCCGACTGCCATCAACAAATCGGCGTAGGCAAGGGCCTGATCGCGTTCCGCCATGAAATAATCCAACATCATCGCCTTATAGTTTCTCTCTGCATCCAGAAGATCGATTAAACCTCCTGCGCCCTGCGCATAGGCAAATTCAACCGACTCCTTGGCTTTCGTGATATGCCGAATGACCGCGCTTTCAAAACGGTTCACAATCGTTGCCGACCCTTGGAGAGCCGCCAAATAGGACACAATTTCCTTGCGAATGCGGTTTCGTACCTGTTCTTTCTGATTTAAAGCATTGTTAAAGTCGGCGGTCGCCTTACCAACTTCACCTCGATACTGGTAAAAGACGGGCACTTCAGCCGATGCCAAAACAGCACCCGTATCTACACCCACGTTTCCAGCGTCCTGCATGTAGCCGCCGCTCAGCCTGACATCGGGTGCGATTAACCTCCTTGCCAACTCAGCCTCTTTTCCCATCTGCTCAACCCGAAGCCCCTGCGCCTTGAGATCAGGCCTCAACTCATAGGCCCTTGCGATCAGTTCTTTTTCAGGGACAGCAAGGTAACGTGCAACAGCCTTCGGCCATGCATCCTCCGCCACAAAATCCATGGCCTGATCTGGCCAGTTGAGTAGTT
>CAYFOC010000122.1:0-5589 GCA_964344615.1 uncultured Methylococcus sp. | reverse complement strand
AGAATCTCTTCATCGGTGAGTTCGTCAAACCACCCACCGGACTCTTTCTGAGCCGTCCAGGCCTGGTTCCAGGATTGGGGGTGCCCGATCCGGATGGCTGTTGCAATAGTTTCAGGTTCATCCACCATCGCGCCTCGAAGGAAGGGGGCGGCACCGGATGCCTGGTAGCCGACCATCACCGGGCGTGAATCTGCAAGCTTGCCAACGTTCGTATAGGTGCAGTCGCCATTACAGAAGGCGCAGGCTTTTGTGGGGCACTGCCCGGCCGAACAGGTGGCTTCGGTGTATCCGATCCAGTGAGCGGTGATGTTTCCCGCGTTGCCTACGGGCAGGCAGTGATAGTCAGGGGCTCGTCCCAGTGCTTCGATGATTTCGAAGGAAGCTGTCTTTTGTCCCTGCAGGCGGAAAGGGTTGATCGAATTTACGATGGTGACAGGCGCATGATCGGCAATTTCTTTTACCAATCGCATCCCATCGTCGAAATTGCCTTGAATCTGCAAGACCTTGGCGCCGTGAATCATGGCTTGAGCCAGTTTGCCGAGCGCAATCTTTCCGTCCGGAATCAAAACGAAGCAATGAATGCCGGCCCGGGCAGCGTAAGCGGCCGCGGCGGCTGAGGTATTGCCTGTGGATGCGCAGACAATGGCCCGGCTGCCGCTCTCGACGGCTTTCGTCACTGCCATGGTCATGCCGCGATCCTTGAAGGATCCCGTAGGGTTGAGTCCTTCAAACTTCACATAAAGATCGACGTTCTTTCCAATGAGCCTTGGGATGTTCACAAGCTGGATGAGGGGGGTATTACCCTCTGCAAGGCTGATGGCACGGGTTTCTGGCGCAACAGGCAGGCGTGCTCTGTAGCGGTCGATCAGTCCGGTATAACGGGTGGCGTTTGACATGAGTTTTAGGTCTTTAATGATGGATCAGGCTCAACCCAGAGATTCGACGCGAATTCTCTTGATTTTGCTGCCGATCGTTGGGAGCGATTCGATTTTGGAGATGGCCTTGTCAAGTTCCTTTTCCAGAACCTTATGGGTCAGGATGATGACAGGCAGGAAGGCCTCTCCCTCAGGTGGTTCCTTCTGCAGAATGGCTTCAATGCTGATTTTATGATCAGCAAGGATGCGGGTCACGTCTGCAAGGACGCCCGGCTGATCGCTAGCGCTCAGACGCAGGTAGTAGGCCGTCTCGATTTCATCGACAGGCAGGATGGGTAGGTTGGCGATTGCTCCCGGCTGGAACGCGAGGTGAGGCACACGATTTTCCGGATCGGATGTCAGGGTGCGGACCACGTCGACCAGATCGGCAACGACAGCAGAGGCTGTCGGTTCTGCGCCGGCGCCGGCGCCATAGTACAAAGTTGGGCCTACGGCATCGCCCTTGACCAAAACGGCATTCATGACCCCGTCCACATTGGCGATCAGGCGCCGGTGCGGAATGAGTGTCGGGTGCACTCTGAGTTCAATGCCCTTGGCTGCTCTTCTGGCAATGCCCAGCAGCTTGATCCTGTACCCCAAGGCTTCGGCATAGTTCACATCCATTGCAGTGATGCTCGTAATGCCCTCCGTCGAAACCTTTTCAGGCTGCAGAGGAATGCCAAATGCGATGGAGGCAAGGATGGTGAGTTTATGCGCCGCATCAATCCCTTCAATGTCGAAGGTTGGGTCAGCTTCGGCATAGCCCAAGGCCTGAGCATCCTGAAGAACATCTTCAAAGCTGCGGCCCTTGTCGCGCATTTCCGTGAGAATGAAATTACAGGTACCGTTGATGATCCCCGCAAGCCATTCGACGGTGTTGCCTGCCAAGCCTTCCCTGATGGCTTTAATGACAGGGATGCCACCTGCAACAGCCGCTTCGAAAGCGACCATGAGCCCCTTGTCTCGCGCCTTGGCAAAGATCTCATTGCCATGCAATGCAATCAGGGCCTTATTGGCCGTGACAACATGCTTGCCATTCTCGAGAGCCTTGAGAACCAGTTCGCGGGCAGGATCAATCCCCCCGATCAGTTCGACCACGATGTCGATTTCGGGATCGTTGACGATGGAGAACGGATCTGATGTCAGATGAATGCCCTGGACATCGCAGATGCGAGCCCTGCTGAGGTCTCTCGCGGACGCGGAGCGAATACTGATCGCCCGTCCTGCGCGACGTGTGATTTCGTTGGCATTCCGTTGCAGCACGCTGACGGTGCCTCCGCCAACTGTGCCAAGACCCAGCAAGCCGATAGATACGGGTTTCAAGCGATTCCTCCGGTAGTCCGCGACGCGGATGTGCAGTGCTTCAGGTCAGTCCGTCTTTGCGCATCATATTCTTGATGCCCCTGACAGCCTGGCGAGTGCGGTGTTCGTTTTCAATCAAGCTGAAGCGGACGTGGTCATCGCCAAACGCACCAAACCCGATGCCTGGGGAGACGGCAACCTGTGCTTCAAGAAGAACTTTTTTGGCGAATTCCAGAGAGCCGAGATGGCGGTAAGGCTCTGGAATGGGGGCCCACATGAACATCGTGGCCTTGGGCTTTTCGATTTCCCAGCCGATGCTATCAAGGCTTGACCAGAGGACGTCGCGTCGGCCTTGGTAGATGTTGCAGATCTCCTGAACACAATCCTGGGGGCCTTCAAGGGCGGTAATGGCCGCGACCTGAATGGGTGCGAAGGTCCCGTAGTCGAGATAAGACTTGATACGGCCCAATGCGGCAACCAGTTCCCTGTTTCCACACATGAAGCCGACACGCCAGCCTGGCATGTTGTAGCTCTTTGATAATGTGAAGAATTCTACGGCTACATCGGTGGCGCCCGGAACCTGAAGGATGGACGGGGCAACATAGCCATCGAACACGATATCCGCATAAGCGATATCGTGAACGACCCAGATTTTGTACTCACGTGCCAGGGCGACAACCTTTTCGAAGAATTCGAGGTCAACGCATTGAGTGGTGGGATTGCCTGGGAAATTGAGAACGAGCATCTTGGGTTTAGGCCAAGAGGTCTTGATGGCTTTTTCAAGCTCTTCGAAGAAATCGACGCCCGGGACCAAAGGGACATGTCTGACGTCCGCACCGGCAAGGACAAATCCGTACGGGTGAATCGGATACGCTGGATTCGGGACTAATGCCACGTCACCAGGTCCCATGGTGGCCATGGCCAGATGAGCAAGACCCTCTTTCGAGCCAATGGTCACAATGGCCTGAGAATCTGGATCCAGTTCCACCCCGAAACGACGCAGATACCATCCGCAGATGGCTTTCCTTAGTCGGATGATCCCCTTGGATACGGAGTAACGGTGCGACGTGCCTTTCTGAGACACTTCAACCAGTTTGTCGACGATATGCTGGGGTGTGGCACGATCCGGGTTGCCCATGCCGAAATCAATGATGTCGATACCATCAGCCCGCTGCTTGGCTTTGAGTTCGTTGACGATATTGAAGACGTAGGGGGGCAGACGTTTGATGCGTTGGAATTCTTCCATCCTTGACTCTGGCGCTAGCTGGCGTGTTCGAGAATTATCTTGGCTATTTCCAGCGGCAAAGTTCCTTGCTGGGGAGATTCCGCAGTGAGCCGAGGCCCCGATTATACAAGAATCAGGGCTCTTCTTTCGAAGGGGGGGAAGACGCGTTAAAACTTTAGAGGCCGCAGATTGGCTGTCTGCTTTCAAACGTTGAGCGACTACAATCAGAAGGATGAAAGATATTTATCTGCAATGGTCCCGGTTGGTATGGATGTTTGAGGGGAATACGTTGAGCCAGATTGGCCGTTTTGTCTGTAGTGCTCTCAAAACCCGGAGAGCCAGCTATGTCTGATAAAGCGTTGCCTCAAGAGGCTGCACCTCCTGTTATTTTGTGCTTTTCGGGTCACGACCCAACGGGCGGTGCCGGGATTCAGGCGGATATAGAGGCAATCAGGCGAATGGGGGGGCACCCCTGCACGGTTGTTACTGCGCTGACAGCCCAGGACAGTGAGAACGTTTCAAGCGTCTACCCCCAGGATCCTGAGGCTTTTATGGCGCAGGCGATGCTGTTGTTGAAGGATTTCAATGTCTCTGCGATCAAGATTGGTCTTTTGGGATCCCATGTCATTGCGCGAAAAGTCGTCGAATTGATTGACCTGGCCGGTGATGTTCCGGTCGTGCTGGATCCGGTTCTTGCGGCAGGGGGTGGGACGGACCTTGCGGGTGACATGCTGATTTCGGTGATTCGAAGCGAAATATTACCCAGGACGACTTGGGTGACACCCAATGTTCCAGAGGCGCAACGCCTTGGCGGTTATGCCTCAATCCAAGAGTGTGCAGCGAGGCTGAGAGCCTTGGGTGTTCCTCATGTTCTGGTGACAGGTACGCATGCCGATGGCGCGGAGGTCGTGAATCGATGGTTCGGGCCTCAAGGGGAGCGTGATTGGCAATGGGTCAGGCTCCCTCAGGAGTACCATGGCTCGGGTTGTACACTGGCTGCGTCCTTGGCGGCCGGGCTTGCCAGGGGGCTTTCGGATGAGAATGCGGCAGATATGGCGCAAAGAATGACCTATGAATCTCTCCGTAAGGCTTACCCATTGGGTCGAGGTCAGTGGTTCCCTGGGAGATTTTGTAGTGAAGACACTGAAAATGACGGGAGCTGAAGAAAAATGACGGTGCAAACGAATGAAGTTCATCGTGATCGCTTAGATGACTTTCTTCGCGATGCCCTTGATGCATCGGGATATCCAGACTATGGACCCAATGGGTTGCAGGTTGAGGGAAAGGACGTCATACGTCGGGTGGCATTTTCGGTTTCGGCGACTCGGGATTCGATAGAAAAGGCGATCGAGGGCCGGGCAGATGCTCTCATTGTCCATCATGGTCTCTTATGGAGTTTTTCGGGTGCGCGTCCTTTGACGGGCGCTTTTGGGCGTCGTGTGCTTCCTTTGATTCGCAGCCATTTGAATCTCTTCGCCTATCATCTGCCGCTGGATGCGCATCTGGTTCATGGAAACGCTGCCGGTCTTGCGCGGGAAATTGGCATGCAGCATCTGGCTCCTTTCGGTGATTACAAGGGTCGGTCAACGGGAGTCCGCGGGGAGCTATTAGTGCCCCTGACCGCCGGGGAACTCAGGCAGAAGATCGCAAATGTGGTCGCACATCCCGTTCTCATGGCGAGTCCTGATGAATCTGCACTATTGAAGACCCTCGGGATCATTACCGGCGGAGCCAACAAGGATTGGGCCATGGCGGCTTCCTCAGGGCTCGATGCCTATCTGACAGGGGAGATGAGTGAACATGATTGGCACGAAAGCCAAGAGGCGGGTATCCATATGTTTGCAGCGGGGCATCATGCGACCGAAGTCTTCGGTGTCCAGTCCCTCATGAACCTTCTCGTCGAGAAGTTCGGTTTGGAGTGCTTCTATATCGATACTGAAAACCCTGCTTGATTTGGGCATCCAAAGATGGGCAAGGCCTTTTTGGAGGATGTGCGGGATGGAGAACTTCAGGACTTCGTGAGGTACTCATGGTTGCTCTGGCAACTCGCCTACGAACCACATCTTTTGGGAAAGATTGAATCCCGATTGTTATGGGAGCGGTCCTATTCCCTTGAGGCTTTGAACAAAGCCATTTCTGAGGGTGAAA
>CAYFOC010000121.1:0-5674 GCA_964344615.1 uncultured Methylococcus sp. | reverse complement strand
CTCCCCTGGCGAACAGCGCTTGAGAATGTTCTTCTGCCCTTGGAACTTCAAGGGATACGGCGCCATGACGCGCGAACGGAGGCCCTTAATCTTCTCAAGGACGTCGGCCTTCAGGGATTCGAGGACCATTATCCCGACAGCCTTTCGGGCGGCATGAAGATGCGCGTTTCAATCGCGAGAGCCCTCGCCGGTCGGCCTACCCTGCTGCTGCTTGATGAACCTTTTGCAGCCCTGGATGAAGTCACCCGGAGCCGGCTTGACCAACACCTTCGGGACCTGTCGCGAAAACGTGCGATCACGACGCTGTTCGTGACCCATTCGATCAGCGAAGCGGTGACGCTCGCGGACCGGATCATTGTGCTTCGCCCCCCCGAAGGCCAGATCGTTCTCGAGGAACGCATCAACCGGGAAACTCTCACAAATGAGACGCGCATCACATTGATCGAACGCTTGTCGTCCCATCTCGAGACGCCGGAGTCATCGGCATGAAGGAACTTTGTCGTGAACTTTTTCCCCCGATCGCTCTGCTGATCGGTCTATCCATACTGGCCGAAATCGGTCTCGACTTCGCTGGCGTTCCGGCCTACCTTTGCCCGAAACCGAGCCTGGTCGTTCGAGCCCTCATCGAGAATGAATCCTCGCTCACGATCGCGCTCTCAAGAACCGGGCTGGCGGCGCTTGCAGGCCTTGTCGGCAGCGCCCTTTTCGGTGGCCTACTTGCTCTGTTGCTGTCCCTGAACGGCTGGATTCGCAAGGCAGTCTATCCGCTGATGGTTTTTTTCCAGACGGTTCCGATTGTCGCCATTGCCCCGATGATGGTCATCTGGGTCGGCTACGGTCGTCCTGCGGTCATGCTCTCCGCCCTGATCGTTTCGCTTTCACCCATCGTCGCCAATACCCTTCAGGGACTCCTTTCGGCAGACCCTGCGCTGATTGACCTTTTCCGAATGAAAAGGGCTTCTGCGCTGGACACGCTGCTCAAGCTGAGGCTTCCCTCCGCCATCCCCCAATTCCTCACCGGTCTTCGAATTGCCGCGGGACTCTCGGTGATTGGGGCCATCGTCGGGGAATTCGTGGCTGATACCTTCGATGGCGGGGGCGGAATCGGCAGCGTCATTCAGGCTGCGATCAAGGAACAGGAAACCGATCTGGTGTTTGCCGCTCTTTTGGGATCAACCCTGCTCGGGCTATTTTTCTTCCTCGCGGTCGGCGGTATCAGCTACCTCGCCCTTCGTCATCTCCATATTGCTGAAACCCGGAGTGCCAATTGATGCACCGTTTTCTGAAGGTTATTGCCCTCCTCTCGCTTGCCCTCCTCGCGAGCTGCTCCAACGGCGATCATTCCGCCACAGATCGGCTCCGCATTCAGTTCGACTGGGTCCCTGAACCGGAATTCGGCGGCTACTATGCCGCTGAACTCAAGGGTCTTTTCACCGCCCGGCAACTGGATGTAGAGCTGAGGCCCGGGGCATCCGGGACTCCCGTCATCCAGATGGTGGCCTCCGGTCAGGCTGAACTAGGTGTCGCGGGCGCCGATGATCTGCTCATCGCCCGAAGTCACGGGGTTGATGTTGTCCCGGTATTTGCCGCCTTCCATGACTGTCCTTTAGGACTCATGATCCATGCCGAAAGGAAGCTCGGGGGCTTTGAGGATCTGTTCGAAGGGGGAACGCTTGCGATGACCCCGGGGAGTGCTCCCACCCGCTACCTTGAAAAGCGTTTCGGCTTTCATGGCGTCAAACTGGTCCCGACCGGAAACAACATCGCCACCTTCATGGGCGATCCGCTCTTTGGGCAGCAATGCTTCATCACCTCAGAACCCGTAGCCGCCGAAAAGGCTGGCGCCAGGGTCAGGGTCATTCTGTTCAAGGAACTCGGATACAACCCTTATGCCGGGGTTCTCTTCACCCGGGGCGACTATCTGAAGTCTCACGGAGAGAAGATCAAGGCTCTGGTGGAGACGGTCCGCGAAGGCTGGATCAGCTATCAGAGGGATCCTGAACCCGCCATTGAGAAAATGCACAGCCTCAACGGCACCATGAGCCTTGAGACCTTCAGAGTGGCGACTCAGATTCAGCAGGACTACCTCTGGCCGAAAGCCCAAGGACCTGAGGTCTTTGGAACCATGGAGAAGGGCCGGTGGGAGGAACTGGGAGCAACGCTGAAGGATCTCGGGATCATTCCGAAATCCACCGATCTCGGTCCTCTCCCATGAACAGATTGGAAACCTGGATCTACGCAGGGCTCAGGCGCTTTTACCGCGTCCTGATCCTGGCCTTTGTCCTGGCCTTTATCGAGCTGGATGTGCGCAAGGTGGTCTCCATGGAATTGCCCCGGGGCGCCGGAAGCCATGGCATTGATCCCGTCCTTGACGTACTCCGGGAGCACTTTCAAGCCCAGTTTCTGCTGTTGCCTTTTTATCTCGTCATCATTTTCCTGCCGATGACAGGATTCATCTGGCGGATTTGCCAAAGGAATCGATGGTGGCTCTTGCCGTTGATGCTTGCGCTGGGATTCAGCTACTTCATCACGCTGGAGGCCAACATCGGAATCCTTTTGTACTGGTACCGCCCAGGGTATCTGGAGGTCGCCTTTTCGATGACCTTGATGCCGCTTGCCCTGATGTCCTTCTTCACGATAGATGCACGAAGGATCATCCGGATTCTTGTGAATTGAGCGCGAGCGATCAGGAAATGTGTCGCGCCTTTTTCTCGTTTTCAAGCGCGAGGGTCGTAACTTCGTGGTAGACCTCGATGGCACGGTTGTAAACCTCGGCATACTCCGGCAGATGTTCAACCATTCCTGAGACCTGACGGCAGGTCACAAGAACCTCCTCCAGAAACTCCACTTCTTCCTCTCCGAGAAGCGCGCCGGCCTTCACTTCATCCAACATCCTCAGAACTCGCGGGAAGCGCTGCTCGCTGAATCGTTCCAGCAAAGCCATGGCAACGCCCAATTCCCGTTCATGCTCGTGATCCATGACAACTCCAATCTGTCAGCGCAAGGGCTCCTTCCAAAGGACCACCCCTGCTCATAAAAAAGGGAAAGTTTAAACCGAAGGCTACCAGAGCCCGCCCTTGAGTGCATTCAAGGACCAGATGCTTGCAAAGAACCCAAGCACGATCGCAGGCGTCCAACGAAGGTGAAGACTGAAGGTATACCCCTCGCCGACCTTGACGTTGCCTTTCATGAGCCCCAGGACATTGAGGCCGGGTGCAGAACCGATGGCCATGAGGGAACCGCCGACTCCCAGGGTCAGGGTCAAAAGAAGCCACTGAATCTTGGGGAAAACAGGATGCATGTTGAGAACGGCGAACATCAGCGTGCCATTGTCGATGGACGACGAGGTCAGACCGATCAGGATGTTGGCGACCGTCGGACTAACCACATGGAACATCCAGCCCGCGATCGTATCGAGATAGCCGATATAACTCAGAGCTCCGACGATCATCATCGCCCCATAGAAAAACAGCAAGGTATCCCAATCGACGCCGGCAACGCATTTGAAGATATCCAGCCCCCTCTGATTCAGAGAACATCCCGGTTTCTCCGTCACCTGCAGGTAATAGGCGAAGAATTGAAGCAATGCCAAACCAAACATCATCCCCAGAATGGCCGGCATCTCGAGGTAGACGTTCGTTAGAACCGTAATTGTGATGGTCACGATAAAGATGACGACCACGGACATAGCCCCTCGTTTCAGAAAAACGGGCTCTTCGTCCTGAGGCACCGACCTACCCTTGTCGATGGCGAAGTGCATCAAAAGAGCAGGAACAAGGAAGTTGATCAGACACGGAATCGTCAAATCAAGGAATTCGAACAATCCAAGGGCGTCATGTTGCCAGACGAAGAAGGTCGAAATGCCCCCGAGAGGGCTCATGGTGCCGCCGGCATTGGAGGCAATGACCGCGTTGAGCCCTGCTAGCCCGATGAAGCGAGGATTGTCTCGGGCGATGTTGATGATGATGTACCCCATCAAAAGACCCACGGTCAGGCTGCTCACAACCAGTGACAACACAAAAGCCAAAACACCCGTGATCCAGAACAATTGGCGGTAGCTGAGTTCATGACGCTCAAGCTGAATTCGTAGGACATCGAAGAGGTTGCGCTCGGTCAAGGCATTCAGGAACGTCATCGACACGGCAATGAACAGGAACAACTCGGAATAGGCAATGAGATTGGCCTCGAATATGGCCGCCATGTCATGCCCGCTTCCCGTCCTTATCGTATGTTCGATAAAGATGGCAAACCAGATGAGACCTGATCCAAGCACCATGGGCTTGGCCTTACTCATGTGATGGAGGTCTTCGGTCATCGCAATAACGTAGGCTGACACTGTGACGATGATCGCGAAATATCCGAGCCAGTGCTTTTGGAGATCCATCTGCTCCGCCGAAATTTCTGCTGCACAAACCCATTCCGGAACAAACAGAGCAGCAACAACACTCAGCAACCAGATCGGCATGGGTAACATCTCATTGTGTATTAGCAATATTCATCGGACCATTATGTCAGGTCTGGGTTCCCAATTCCGACAAGATTCAGTCGAGTTAACTCAATTCTCATTGAGGAATCCGAAAAAACCTCCCCTATAATCTATCGAATCAATACCTTCACGACCTTCAATACGTTGGACCGATACCCCTTCGCCCTCTTTGCAACCCGATTGGTCTTTATGGGCCTCTGGGCGGTCGCTTCGGTCGTCTGGGCTGAAGAATCACCCACGAGTGAAGAAAGCCTTTGGCATTACGGTGCGTATCTCGACGTCAACTACGCTCCGGATCTCTCGACCCCCAAGTCGGTGCCCTTCAGGGACAAGCTCACCACCTACCGACTGAATCAGGTCACCCCCGATCTGGTGATGGCCTACGTCACCAAGGATGCAACAAGTGCATCGCCCTGGGGGTTTGAGTTTGGCGGCATGACCGGGTACGACATGTCGGGACAAATGCCCATGACGCGGGCCATGTCCGGCGCTCAGGTTCTGGAACATCTCTCGCGCGCCAACATCAGCTATCAGAGCGATGTCGGCAACGGGCTCAAGTTCGTGGGTGGCCTGATGAACAGCTTCATCGGCTATGAATCCTTCTACGCCAAGGACAACGCCAATTATTCCCGCGCCTGGGGCAGCGACTACAGCCCCTACTTCCTGATCGGCGTCGGTGCTCTTTATCCCTTGACCCCCTCCATTGAGACCGGGTTATATCTGGTCACCGATTACAACTACCTTCAGGTCATGAACAGCCAGCCCAAATACGCCGGCCAGTTCGTGTATCACATCAACGAACACCTCAAATGGAGCGAGAATGCCTTTGTAGGTCCGGAGCAGACCAATACCGCATTTGCCTACTGGCGAGGATTTTTAAACTCCATGCTGGAATGGCGGGAAGACGACTGGTCGCTAGGTTACGTCCTGGATGGTGGCTCCCAGCGCTATGCTGGGAACAATCATGTGCAGCAGCTCTATGTGTCCAACGCCATTTTCGGTCGCTGGAACATCTCAGGGCCCTGGACGCTTGGCCTTAGACCTGAACTCTACTACGACCCCAACGGCCTTCAGACCGGAAACATCCAGTTCATCAAGGCGATCACCTCGACCGTGGAATACAAGTTCGATGAAGCCGGTGTGACCAACCGGTTGAGACTTGAATACCGCTACGATAATTCCACAGGG
>CAYFOC010000120.1:0-5688 GCA_964344615.1 uncultured Methylococcus sp. | reverse complement strand
GAAAAGATCGAAAACATGCTGGTCGATGCTGGATTGATCCAGCCTCATGAAAGTCTTTACGATGCAGTCAATATCCGTCTGATGCACTATGTGAGTGCATCCCTCAGGGCCCATGCCTTGTTCCAGCGGGATGTTGATTACATTGTGCGTGATGGCCAAGTCATCATCGTGGATGAATTCACCGGGCGTGCGATGCTGGGGCGTCGCTGGTCGGAAGGTCTGCATCAGGCGGTCGAGGCCAAGGAAGGGGTTCAGGTTCAAAATGAAAACCAGACGCTCGCCTCCATTACCTTCCAGAACTATTTCCGCCTCTACGCAAAGCTTTCTGGCATGACCGGAACGGCGGATACGGAAGCCACCGAATTTCATCAGATCTACAACCTTGAGGTCGTGCTGATCCCTCCCAACCGGGGGATGGCGCGTGAAGATCATGGTGATCTTGTCTATCTCACCGTCCGCGAGAAATACGACGCCATTGCTGATGACGTGAAGTCTTGCTCTGAAAGGGGCCAACCGGTTCTCGTCGGAACAACGTCGATCGAAAACTCCGAGGTCATCTCGGCATTGTTGCGCCAGCGGAATATCCCTCACCAGGTGCTGAATGCCAAGCATCATGAGCAGGAAGCGCACATTGTTGCTCAGGCGGGTAAGCCGGGTTCTGTGACGATCGCCACCAACATGGCTGGCCGAGGCACCGATATTGTCTTGGGCGGCAGTCTTGAAGAAGAGTTGCAGGCGGTCGATCCGAATGATCAGGCAGCGTGCCAGCAGGTGAAGGCTCAATGGCAGGAACGTCATCAGGCGGCAGTTGATGCGGGTGGTCTTCACGTCATTGGTTCGGAACGCCATGAATCACGGCGTGTAGACAACCAGCTGCGCGGACGTTCTGGTCGTCAGGGCGATTCTGGTTCATCCCGTTTCTACCTTTCTCTGGAAGACCCGTTGATGCGTATCTTCGCATCAGACCGCGTTGCATCCTTGATGCAACGACTCGGCATGAAGGAAGGAGAGTCCATCGAGCATCCCTGGGTCACTCGCGCGATCGAAAATGCGCAACGCAAGGTTGAAGCTCGCAATTTCGATATTCGTAAGCAACTGCTTGAATATGACAACGTGGCGAATGATCAGCGACGTGTGATTTATCACATGCGTGATCAGTTGATGAAGAACGAAGATATTTCGGAGACCATCGAAGCCGCCCGTGTGGATACGGTGGACAATCTCTTCGGACAGTTCATTCCGCCTCAGACGCTGGAAGAACAGTGGGATGTCGAAGGTCTTCAGGAAGCGATCGCCCGTGAAATGGGCGGTAACTTTGATATCCAGGCATGGCTTGATGCTGACAACCGCATGGATGAGGAGTCTTTGAAGGAGCGTCTCAGCGAAGAATTGTCCAAGGTGTACGCCGCGAAGGTCGAAGCCATTGGACCCAGCGTCATGCGACATTTTGAAAAGACGGTCATGTTGCAGGTGCTGGACGATTCCTGGAAGGAGCATCTGGCGGCCATGGACCATTTGCGTCAGGGTATACACCTTCGTGGTTATGCTCAAAAGGATCCCAAGCAGGAATACAAGAAGGAAGCCTTCGAAATGTTTACGTCCATGCTTGAAGGGATCAAGCATGAAGTGATCGGCATTGTTTCAAAGGTTCAGGTCCATTCCGAAGCTGAAGTGGAGAGAATGGAAGAGCAGAACCGTGCGCCCGTTGCCATGGAGTATCAGCACGCTGATGCGCCGGATCTGGTGACCGGTGTGATTGGTGAGGAAGAGGGAGAGCCTCTTGCCGCTGAATCGGTCTCGACCGAAGCTAATCGCCCTTACATTCGTGAAGGGGAGAAGGTTGGAAGAAACGATCCGTGCCCCTGCGGTTCCGGGAAGAAATACAAGGCGTGCCACGGTCGTCTGGATTGATGGGCCGGCAGGAGTAACCGGATGGCCAATGCAAGTGATGTCTCCGTTTCCCGCCCTGTACCCGGCATCAGGTTAGGTACGGCACAGGCGGGGATCAAGAAGAAGGATCGGGATGATCTTCTGGTCATCGCTGCCGATGAAGGATCTACGGTTGCGGCAGTTTTTACCCGTAACGCCTTTTGTGCGGCGCCCGTTATCGTGGCGCGCGAGCACCTTGCATCCAGCCCCTTGTGGCTGGTCATCAACTCCGGGAATGCCAATGCCGGAACGGGTCCTAAGGGGCTGACGGACGCGCGCTGGTCTTGTGATGCATTGGCCGCCTTGGTTGGATCCGCGGGTTCCCGGGTGTTGCCTTTCTCCACTGGCGTCATCGGCGAATATCTTCCTACCGACAAAATAGCTGCAGGACTCCCTCTGGCGATTGCAGATCTCTCCGAGGATCACTGGGACAAGGCGGCACGCGCCATCATGACGACCGATACGAGACCCAAGCTTTCGAGTCGGAGTGTGGATCTTAGTGGTTTTGAGGTCGTGGTCACCGGGATCTCCAAGGGTGCCGGCATGATTCAGCCGAACATGGCCACCATGTTGTCGTTTGTCGCGACCAATGCCCAAGTGGCGCAGGCGGATCTTCAGGATCTTTTGTCCGATGCGGCGGACCGGACATTCAATTGCATCACGGTGGATGGGGATACGTCGACCAATGATGCTTGCGTCCTGATGGCTTCCGGTCAGTCACCTATGCTTGTGCCAGGAACCGAAGCCTTTGAGGCCTTTTCTTCGGCCGTCCATGCCGTGTTGGCTGATCTGTCTGAGGCGATCGTCAGGGATGGTGAGGGTGCAACCAAGCTCATCCGCATTGCGGTTGAAGGTGCCCTGGATCGGGAGGAGGCACGAACCGTTGGAAAGACGATCGCGCATTCTCCCTTGGTGAAAACGGCTTTCTTTGCATCTGACCCCAATTGGGGGCGGATTCTGGCAGCGGTCGGTCGTGCAGGCTGTGACGGATTGGTCATCGAAAATGTGGCTATATGGCTTGATGATGTCCAGATCGTCGAGGCCGGAGGGCGATGTGCGTCTTATACCGAAGAGGCGGGCGCTAAGGTGATGGCCCAGCCTGAGATTCTCATCCGGGTTTCGCTCGGGAGAGGGGACGCTTCGGAAACCGTTCTCACCTGTGATTTCTCCTACGACTACGTCCGCATCAATGCGGAATACCGTACCTAGTCGATATTTCCTGGCTGATGTCGCCTGATTCTCGCGTCCATCTGGAGGTTGCGGCAGGCGTTATCTGGAATGCAGACAGTAGCCAGGTCTTGATTGCTCAGCGCCCTCATCAGGTTCATCAGGGAGGTCTTTGGGAGTTTCCCGGCGGAAAGCTGGAGCCCGGAGAATCCATCGAGGATGCTCTGGTTCGAGAGCTTCATGAGGAAATCGGGATCACTGTCCATGCCTCATCGCCACTGATTACCCTTCATCACGATTACCCCGATCGCTCGGTTCGATTGCACGTCCGTGAGGTCCGTGATTTTGAGGGGGAACCCCACGGCGTCGAAGGCCAGCCTGTCTGCTGGGTGTTTCCCGAAGATCTTCAGTCCTATTCGTTTCCTGCGGCGAATGACCCGATTCGGCGCGCCGTTCAGTTGCCCGATCGCTATCCCATTTTGAATTTAGGGGATCATCATCCTGACTACTTGATTTCGATCCTGAGGGGGTGGGCTGCCCAAGGCATCCGTTTTGTGCGGTTTCGCACCACTTCGGGGCATGACCATGGAGAAGGCTGGCTTAAGGAGGCATCCCGATTGGGGCTGACCGTGCTGGTCGATCAGCACATTGGCGAGATCTCACAGAACGAGGCATATGGGCTCCACCTTCGATCCTGGGAGCTACAGAAGTATCGCTGCCGCCCGGTTGCAGCGGATCGCTGGCTGGCGGCATCTTGTCACCACGCCGAGGATCTGGCTCATGCGGCCCAAATCGGGGTCGATTTTGCAGTGTTGGGACCGGTCCTCGCAACGGCAAGCCACCCTGGCGCAGCGTTTCTGGGCTGGGAAGAATTCCATCGGCTTGTGGCTCAAGTTTCCTTTCCTGTTTACGCGCTCGGCGGCGTGGGTCCTGAAGATATTCGTAAGGCCCGCGAGCATGGTGCTCAAGGGGTTGCCGGAATTCGTGCATTTCTTTGAGCCGTGCCCATGGAAGGTGCGTAATTCGCCAAAATGGTGTACTTTGTGCGGCGGTTTGCCGCACGAATGCCAAAGGTTCAGGCAATACCCTGATGGCAGTAAAATTGCATACAAAAGAGGGATCGGATTCCAATCCCCCATTGATTCCTGTAAACACCGCGAGGAGTGAAAAGAATGAGCGCAAAAGACGTGCTTAAGTTGATCAAGGATAACGAAGTCCGCTACGTGGACCTTCGTTTTGTCGACACCAAGGGTAAAGAGCAGCATGTCACCATCCCGGCAAGCACCGTGGATGAAGATATGTTCGAAGACGGAAAGATGTTCGACGGTTCATCAATCGCGGGCTGGAAGCACATCAATGAATCCGACATGATTCTGATGCCGGATGCTTCAACGGCGGTTCTGGATCCCTTCTTTGACGACGTTACGCTCATCATTCGCTGCGACATCATTGAACCGGCTGACATGAAGGGTTATGAGCGCGATCCTCGTTCTATTGCAAAGCGCGCCGAAGCTTACATGAAGTCTACGGGCATCGCGGACACCGCGCTGTTCGGACCTGAAAATGAATTCTTCGTCTTTGACGACATCCGTTGGCATGCGGACATGAGCGGCTGCTCTGTCAGAATCGATTCTGAAGAAGCGGGCTGGAACTCTTCCAAGAGCTACGATGCGGGTAACACCGGTCACCGTCCTGGCACCAAGGGCGGCTATTTCCCCGTTCCGCCGGTTGACTCCTTGCAGGATCTCCGTGCTGCGATGTGTAACACCCTCGAAGACTTCGGCATGGTCGTTGAAGTCCATCACCACGAAGTTGCGACTGCTGGTCAGTGCGAAATCGGTGTGAAGTTTGGCACGCTGGTCAAGAAGGCTGACGAAGTCCTTGATCTCAAGTACGTCGTTCAGAATGTTGCGCATGCCTATGGCAAGACTGCGACTTTCATGCCGAAGCCCATCGTGGGTGACAACGGTAGCGGTATGCACGTTCACCAGTCACTGGCTAAGGACGGCAAGAATCTGTTCACCGGCGACCTTTACGGTGGTCTGTCTGAAACGGCTCTGTACTACATCGGCGGTATCATCAAGCATGCGAAGGCGCTGAATGCATTCTGCAACGCGTCAACCAACAGCTACAAGCGTCTGGTTCCTGGCTTCGAAGCACCTGTAATGCTGGCTTACTCTGCACGTAACCGTTCAGCATCTATCCGCGTACCTTACGTTCAGAACCCGAAGGCACGTCGCATCGAAGTTCGTTTCCCCGACTCAACGGCGAATCCTTACCTCGCGTTCTCTGCCATGCTGATGGCTGGTCTCGACGGTATCCAGAACAAGATCCATCCTGGCGAAGCTATGGACAAGGATCTTTATGATCTGCCGCCGGAAGAAGAAAAGGCTATCCCACAGGTTGCTCACGCGTTCGACCAGGCGCTCGAAGCTCTGGACGCGGACCGCGAGTTCCTGACCCGTGGCGGTGTTTTCACCAACGATACCATTGATGCCTATATCGGTCTGAAGATGGAAGAAGTCACCCGTCTGCGTATGACCACGCATCCGGTTGAGTTCGACATGTACTACAGCCTCTAAGCTGCAGCGA
>CAYFOC010000119.1:0-5756 GCA_964344615.1 uncultured Methylococcus sp. | reverse complement strand
TCTGTTTTAAATCGGGCGTCCTTCTGGAAGAAATGGGTCGTTATGCCCCTGATGTGGTCGAAGCCTCAAGGGCTTGCTGGCACGAGATGCGAAAAGTTGCAGGCCTTCAGGATGGCATGTACGAGATTCCAGCTGAAGCATTCAGGCAGGTACCCGATATTTCCATTGACTATGCCGTGATGGAAAAATCAGACAATGTTGCCGTGGTGCCAGCCGCCTTTGATTGGAATGATATTGGTTCCTGGTCCGCCCTTCGTGGATTGGTCAAGCCGGATCAGGACAACAACAGAAGTACGGGCGAAGCCATATTCGTGGAAACCCGAAATACCTATGTTCAGGCCTCCGATCGTCTGGTTGCAACGGTGGGCATCGAAGATCTGATGATCATTGATACGCCGGATGCGCTTTTGGTCGCCAAGACGGATCGCGCTCAGGAGGTCAAGCAGGTCGTTCAGCGACTGAAGCAGTCGAATCATGAGGCCTACAAGCTTCATCGGACGGTTTCGAGGCCTTGGGGAACCTACACGATTCTTGAGCAAGGTCCGCGATTCAAGATCAAGCGAATTGAAGTTCGCCCGGGAAGAACGCTGAGTCTTCAGATGCACCACCATAGAAGCGAACACTGGGTCGTCGTGAGTGGTATGGCCAAGGTGACCACAGGGGAACAGGAAGTCTTCATCAGCACCAATGAATCGACGTATATCCCTGCTGGGACGAAACATCGGCTTGAGAATCCGGGACTGGTGGATCTCATCATGATTGAGGTTCAGAGCGGCGAATATCTGGGCGAAGATGACATCATCCGTTATGAAGACGCCTATGGACGCTTCTCGGGCGAGCAGGATTAAGAATTTGAATTCCGAAATGCCAGGCAAGCTTGATCTGGGCAGACTCCTCGATCACGCACCCGTTCCCTTGGGCTTTGGCACCAGTGGCCGGCGAGGTCTCCTGAAGGATCTCAGTCAATTGGAGGTCTATATCAATGCGTTGGGCGAAATTGAATTCCTAAAGACCTTGCCGGATGCTGAAGGGGGTGTGAGATCGGGAGAGCCGTTTTTTGTCGCGGCGGATCTTCGACCGAGTTCGACGCAGATCCTTGAGACCGGCCGAGGTGGATTGGCTCAGGCGATTCTTCGTGCTGTTGCCGATGCAGGCCTTGAGCCGGTCTATCTCGGTGCGATCCCAACGCCCGCACTGACCGCCTATGCGATCGCCCGAGGGAAGGGCAGCATGATGGTAACCGGCAGCCACATCCCCTTTGATCGCAATGGCTTCAAGACCAATACGGCGATAGGCGAATTACTCAAGCATCATGAGGATCCCATCGCGGCCTTTGTCGCGAAAATCCGCAAGCGGGTCTATGAAGAGGATGCAGATACATCAATCTTTAATGCATCCGGGATGCTAAAGCAGGGAGCCGGACTCCTTCCGGAGGCCAGTGACGCGGCGGCTGTGGCCTATGTGGCTCGCTATGTCGATTTCTTTGAGCCAGGGGCGCTTTCAGGTCTGAATGTACTGGTCTATCAGCATTCCGCCGTCGGTCGCGATCTTTTGCCTGAGATTCTGGAGCGGCTCGGTGCCCATGTGGTTCGGGCCGGGCGCAGTGAAGTTTTTGTTCCGATCGATACTGAAAATGTAGATCAGGCCTGTCTGGATGGCATTCAAGGTCTGCTCGATACCGAAAAAAAGGAAGGTCATGTGTTCGATGCGGTCGTTTCGACCGATGGCGACAGTGATCGCCCCCTGATTCTCGGTGTGGATGCCGTGACCGAAAAAAAACGCTTTTTCGGCGGGGATCTTTTGGGGATGGTTGCCGCTGAGTTCCTCGAGCCCGATGCAGTCGTTGTGCCCATCAGTTGTAACGATGCGATAGACCGGGGACCTTTGGCGCCGGTTCTTGAACCCAAGACCCGGATTGGCTCACCTTTTGTCATACAGGGCATGCTGAATGCCGAGGCGCGTGGCGCTCTGAAAGTAGTCGGATGGGAGGCCAATGGCGGATTTCTGACGGGCGGTCCTATCGAAAGAAGGGGGCGGTTACTTTCCGCCTTGCCGACAAGAGACGCTGTGCTTCCAATCCTCGCCGTCTTGGCGCGCGGCAAGGAGAAGGGCGTCGCGCTGACGTCGCTTTTTGAGTATCTCCCGCCACGATTCAGTCGGGCGGCCCTCCTGAAGGATTTTCCGAGGGCCAAGAGTGAAGCGATCCTTTCGAGGCTGCGACTGGATTCGATCGCCTCCTCCATGGATTCCCCCGAGTTTCGTGCGTGGGCGCAAGGCATCTCTGCCTATTTCGGTAAAGCTCAGGGGTTTGGTCCGGTGAGTGGTGTGGACTACACCGATGGGGTTCGGCTCTATTTCGTGGGCGGTGACATTGCTCATCTTCGACCTTCAGGCAATGCTGACGAATTCAGAATTTATGCGGTCGCTGATACGCAGGCGCGGGCTGATGAGATCGTCTCTATGGGCGTCAGAGAACCCGACGGTATTCTGAGAGCCCTGGAACGCGACACGTCAGTCTAGATCAGTTCGCAGTCATGGCTCGATCAGGGATAAAAAAGTAGGCGAAGTCCGTCAAGTCCCCAGATCGTCGCCGCTTCTTGAAGTCGCTCAGAGTTTCCGTTGATGCGGCGATGCGTGATCTGGCTTGATCTTTCAGTCGCTGCGAGCGTCCAAAGCATCACGGATTGCTGGAAGCTGGAGTCATTTCCCTGTAGGGGATACCACCGCTGAATTAGTGCGGCATCAAAAGATCCCTTTCTGAACAGATGCTCCGCCTGACCTTGAAGTTCATGCGCAATAACCGTCTCGTCCTCTATGGAGAGGGGTATCTTTTCTTCCGGATGAATCTCGGCGTGCGACAGTGCGTTGTACTGGCTGAGGACTCCACTCAGGGCGCCGCGTGAAAGGCTTTCATGGACAACGATCTTTCGCTGATCCCGTTGCAAGCGGCTCCCTACAAAATGAGCGAGTCCTCTTCCGCCATTGCCATTGAGGCTGACATCAAAGACAGCCGTTCCAATGAGGCTGCTGACTTCGGCGCGAAGGGCCTCCAGCGTTTCTAAAGGGGTTTCGCCGGGTAAGAGGACTTTGACTTCGTTCTCCGTGCCCTTGGCTCTGAAACCGAGTTTGGCCCCTGAGGGGAGGCTGAGGGGAGCGAGGATTTCCTGAAGGGCGGATTCGCCGCAACCTATGGTGTGGAATGTAAGCAGATGATCGCGCCTCGAAGGGTAAAGACTCTCAAGGGATTCCTTAAGGCCATGTTCGAACATGCCCTTCATCTCTCTTGGGACGCCAGGAAGGCAAATGAAACGGCAACGCTCCGTCTGGAGAGAAAATCCGGGTGCTGTTCCCCATTGATTGTCGATGCGCTCAGCACCTTCGGGCAGTAGCGCCTGACGACGGTTGATGGCAGGCATGGATCTGCCACTTCTCTGAAACCACGTTTCGATTTGTGACAGGGCGACCTCATCAAGGCGGAGAGGCCTATCCAACGCCTTCGATACCGCCTCTGCCGTGAGATCATCGACCGTGGGTCCCAATCCGCCCGTTGAAATGCAAAGGTCAGACCGATGCGAAATTTCACGCAAGGCCGTGATCAGAGCATTGAGATCATCGCCGATGGTGGTATGCCGGACAACGCGATAGCCCATGTCGACCAGCTTTTGCGCGAGCCAGGCGGCATTGGTATCAACGACGGCACCTTCGATGACTTCATCACCTTGGGAAAGGATTTCAACGGTTGGCTGCATGAGCAATGTCCGGGGAAAAATCTGTGGAATGACTGGATTTCAGGAGGTTCTATAATGGGACACACGGGGTTCGATTTGAAGATGCTTCTTAGCCCTGTTTCTTGAACCACTCCATCCTGATGATGGTGCTACCGCGAGGATATTGATGACTTCCCTCCTTTCAAACAAGCCGATTCCCAATCATGAGCGATTGATCATGGCGCTGGATGTTCCGGATGCCGAGGCGGCCAAAAAGCTGGTCGAAACTTTGGGGGATGCCGTGTCGTTCTACAAGGTGGGTCTGGAACTCTGCATGTCTGGGGGCTACTTCGAGCTGATTCAATGGCTTCGCGAGCAAAACAAGCGAGTCTTTGCCGATCTCAAATTCTTTGACGTTCCAGAGACAGTGGCCAGAGCCATTCGTTCTCTCAGTCATCACGGCGTCGACTTCGCCACTATTCACGGCAATGACTCGATCATGGCGGCAGCAGCACGTGAGAAGGGGGATCTCAAGGTTTTGGCCGTGACGGTCCTGACCAGTCTGGATCAGGGGGATATGAAAGATTTAGGCTTTGACTGCGATGTCCCCGAACTGGTTCTTTCCAGAGCGCGCCGGGCATTGGAGCTTGGTTGCGATGGGGTGATCTCTTCAGGTCTTGAGGTACCGGCGCTCCGCCGCGAAATCGACAGCAAGCTGCTGGTTGTTTCACCAGGAATCAGACCCGTTGAAAATCGTCCGGCTGATGATCAGAAACGAGTGGTCTCTGTGCCGCAGGCTTTCGAAAACGGTGCAGATTACATTGTGGTCGGAAGGCCGATCCGTGATGCTCAGGACCCAAGGGCCGAGGCGTTGCGCGTCCAGTCCCAGATCGCCGCGGTATTTGCAGGCTAATTAATTGGGCTGGAGCTCGATGGTTCCCTGAAGGATAACGGACAAGGTTTCGTTACCGGGTTCAAGTGATGGACCCGCTGCAGATTCAGCCGTCATGGCCCTCATGGAAGGACGGGGTCCCCGCAATGGGGCACCCCCGAGATCCAGCTTCACGATGCGGTATTTTTGGCGGCCGAGTTCCCGGGTCACGCGCTCTGCGCGAGCCTGAAAGGCCTTGATGCCCTCAGCGATCAACCGATCTTCGGCCGCATCACGCGTTTCCGTCGTGGTTTCATAGCTGATGCCGTCCAGCTTGAGCGTTTTCTGAAGATCGCCCAGGATTTTGGAGAGTCGTTCTGGCTGCTTTGATTCAATTCGAATCCACTGTTGAACCACCCATCCCGTCAGCTTCTGGTTCTGATAGGAAGGGCTGGTCTGATAATCCTGTGTCCGGATGTTCAATTCCGGGATGCTCCGAGTGATGTCCAGCGCCGCCTTGATTGCACGATTAACCTCGGCATTGGATGCTTCGATATTTGGTCCTTCACTGCGAGCGTAGAGACTTGCAATCGTGATTTCACGCGCGACCTTGGCCTCCCTTGCGATGGAGAAGCTCACCTGGTCATAGCTTTTGATTTCCTCTTGTCCGTAGGCGCGACTCATGACGAGGATCAGAGCCATGAAGCTGCCATATCGATGCATGCTTGAGGATTTAAGAGGCAACATGGTTCATAGCGATGTCCCGGGCAACGTTACCCAGAATGCAGAGTATGGCGAGGACGAGTCCTGCGAGATAAATCAGTCTGGCGCGTTCCATGAGTGATTTGGCTTCCTCGGGCGATTTGGCGGGCCATGTGGCCACGAAAGGCACCAGGCCGAGACATGCGGCTGCAGCCAGCCCCATCGCGAGGAAGATGAAATCCACGGGGTGCCAGGAAAAATCGTCCTGTCGGGCGTTGTAGGAAAGAGTGCCGACAACGGCCACGTAGACCGCGAGCAGGGTCATTGCTGCGGCCGAAATCGCTTGAGACGATCCTTGTGGGTGTTCGAAGTCCTTGCTCATAGCGCCCCTGAAAGCGGCGACCCTACAGAATGGCTTGCTTAGAACGGAATATCGTCATCAAAATCCATGTCGCTACCACCACCGGCGGATGCGG
>CAYFOC010000118.1:0-5768 GCA_964344615.1 uncultured Methylococcus sp. | reverse complement strand
CATAACCCACGCCACCACCGAGGAGTGCGCCCCCTAATACACCCCAGGGGCTGGCTCCCGCCAGAAGGGCGATTCCTCCACCCATGGCGGCACCCGTGGTTGCCCCGCGTTGACCGGGGGTTGCGCAACCTTGGAGCAGAAACATGAATACGATCGTGGGAATCAGTAAGCGAAAAGGCTTGAGTGTTGCTGTCATTGGCGTAGCTCAGTGTGTTGAAGGATTTCCCTGTGGATCATTTGGGGCGATGCCGGGTCGGCATCAACCTGCTCTCCGCTTCTCTCATTTCGAGAAGATTTTTTTTCAGCGCCTCGTACGGCTCGGTGCTGACATGAACTTCGCCGCGGTAAGGATTGTCCAGAGCCGCTATCAGAAAGAACATGAAGCCCAAGGCTATCGCATAAAGCGATATGAGTGAAGCATGAGCGAGAAGCGACGGGAAATGCACAAAGTAAGTCATCACCAATGAGAGTAATGAGCCTGCAAAGAGGACGCTCCAGAAGATAGGGGGAACACCTGCATCCAGAAAAGCATTGATACGAAGTCGTCTCAATTGCACCATGTGTTCCAGTTCCTTGAGGACGATTTGATAGATGGCTTGCTGGTTAGGGGGGGAGGGATTGATCTTGAAAAGCAAAGATCTCACCTCAAACAATGGCTCTGAGGCATCGTAGTCTTTCACCCCTTCTGCATACCGTGGCCAATCGACTTTCAGGATATCTTCAAGATACTCGACCGTCTTCTTTTGAATCTCGGGGCGATGGACGGATTCGAGCCCAGCGATCATTCGAGAGAAGGAGCCGATGGAGGAAACCTCTTCACTGATCAAATCATCCAGATGGTCAAAGCTGTCCCAGCAACTGACGGCCACAAGTCCCATCAAAAGGCCATACAGTACCCCTACGGTCTGTGCAAAGAAATTGACGCCCTCATTGGTGTCTGAAGACAGCCGCATCTTTGAATAAATAACACCTCGAAAGAGGGTCAGCCCCAATAGTCCAAAGATTAGAAAAAAACCGATAAAGCAGGCAGCAAGTTGCCAGTTGGGAAGTTCGTAAAGTTCGAAAAGAATATCGGTGAGGAGGTTCATAATTAGGCTGGTGATAGGGGTCTTGCGAGGTGCCTGTCGGATGGCTTTTGATGATAGTCCAATCTCAATTTTTTTTAACAGGTATGCAAATCTCTGCCTTTATTTATGGGTGGTCCATTGAAGCCTAAATTTAGCCTTGAAGTGCGACTCAACCTCTCCATCGCCTTCATCGTGATCCTTATCATTGGGCTCGGATTTCTCTGGGCAATTCATGATGCTCGTAACTCCGTGCGCCAGGAGGCAGGCGCCAGTATGGGACTAGCGCTCGGGCTGATTGATGCCTCCCTTTTGTCTGACGATCTAAAACCATCTGCCATTCATTCCTGGATTGAGAGGATTCGTCATCTTGATCGTATTCGGCATTTAAAGATTTCGGTCACAGCCTCCAAAGAGAATTCCCTAATTCCACAAGACGCAATCAATGCGCCAGCAAATCAGAATGTTCCATCCTGGTTTCGTTGGGCGGTTGTGTCCGAGCCGTTGGTGGTCGTACGTGAGGTTCGGCTAGGATCTGATCAACCGGTCTATATCCACGTTGAATCCTATGCCGAGGATGAAGTCAGAGAGGCTTGGGATGAAGTGCGGGGGTTTTTGATACTACAGGCCATGTTGCTGATGGCAATCTATCTTGCGGTGCACTTGATTGCCGGCCGTGCTCTTCGACCCGTTGGTCGGATCATTAAGGGGCTAAGCGCCATGGAGGAGGGGGATTACGACACTTCACTGCCGCGTTTCGGACTTTCCGAGCTGGATCGCATCTCCTCCAGCATCAATCATCTATCTTCGACGCTAAGGGCTTCTCGGGATGAAAATCGAGCGCTGACACGTCACACACTCACGATTCAGGAAGATGAGCGTCGGAGCATCGCTCAGGAGATTCATGATGAATTCGGACAGAACCTGACGGCGATCAAGATGATAAGTGGCACGATCCCTGGAGAAAGCCATGCAGCTGATGAGATACAGCTGTTATGTGACAGGCTTTTTGGTGTAGTGAGGTCTTTGATGCGTCGATTAAGGCCAATGGTGCTTGAAGACCTGGGATTACAGGCTGCCATTGCAGATTTAAGCGAATACTGGCAGAAAACGTTTCCGGATCTCGATATCAACATACGATGTGATGTTGAGCTCCAGCCATTGAAAGGACCCATCAGCCTTGAGATATATCGAATCATTCAGGAAGCGTTGACCAATACCTTGCGTCATTCTGGAGCCAAGCGGGCAACAGTAGATATTGAAAGATTATCCAATGATTCAGTCTCTCTAGTGATTCGGGATGATGGGCGTGGAATGGGGGAGGGGTCCGAACGGAGAGGATTTGGTCTCTTAGGGATGCGGGAGCGTGTCGCTAGCCTAGGAGGGCATTTTCAATTGATCCATCGGATCGGGCAGGGGCTTGAGATTCGAATTCTGTTACCCCTTAATGAGACTCAAAATGACTGAAACTCACTCCACGGTCATGCTTGTGGATGACCACGCCGTGGTGAGAACCGGGTATCGAATGCTGCTTGAGCTCACGGGTGAATTCTCGGTGATTGCCGAGGTGGAAACCGGAGACCAAGCTCAATATGAATACGACCATTTGCGCCCAGATGTCGTAGTGATGGACTTGAACCTGCCGGGAACCAGCGGCATTGAAGCGACCCGGAAGATCATTCTGGGGAACCCGGAAGCAAAGATCCTGATTTTCAGTATCCATGACGAATCCATTTATGTGGCCCGGGCCTTCGATGCAGGTGCTAGCGGCTATATCTGCAAGAGCTGTGCGCCTCAGGAGATGGTGCAGGCGGTTCGTGCGATTGCCTCGGGATGCGTCTACGTCGGTACGGGGCTATCGAATCCGGCGTCCAGAAGGGGAAAGCACCAAAATGATCCGCTTCGATTTTTATCCCCTAGGGAGTTTGAGGTGTTTCAGTTGCTGGGAAAAGGTCTAGGAACGCGTGATATTGCCGACACACTGAATCTCTCTTCCAAAACCGTGTCAAATTATTCGACCTTGATCAAGGAGAAACTCGGGTTAAGCTCCTCGGTTGAGTTGGTGAAGGTTGCTATCCAATTCCTGACGGTCCAAGGACCGAAGGACTAGAAATTCTCTCTTTCGGGAAGTTTTCCCTAGTGCCTCCCCGCTACTCCTTGTGTAATCGTGTTCTGCTAACCCTTCTCTTTCATTACAGCAGGGTGTTCGGCAATTGAGCGCCGAATCCACAGCGTCTCAAGATCCGCTGAGTTAGTAAGGGTGTTAAGCCATATTTTCCCCTTCTGAAGCCATGGACTGGAGACATGGCAAGTGATGCAACCCTAAATTTTGATGAAGAACACGATTACTCTCCCGGGGGTTTTGATTGCCCTTCTGCTGAAGTCATTTGGATCATGGGCCAATGACAACGCTGCTTTGGCCTCAGAGTCCGCTCCTACAGAAGGCCCTACCCCCATTGCTGATACAAGCGAGGCACAGGCGAGCAATCATTCCATTCTTCTGCATTCGATGGATGCTGAAAATAGCGGTGATCCTACTAATCCCGTACCCAAGCATCTCTCCATCGATGCATTCGAATTGCCCGAAGTTAATGTGGTGGGCAACACCCCTCTGGGGACCGTTGGGCTCGATCCGAAAAAGATATCCAGTAATGTCCAACAGCATGACGATGAAGAAATTCTGAGGCACGAATCAATTCTGCTGCCCGATTTTCTCGAGCGCCGCCTTGAGAACGTGAATGTCAACGACGTCCAGAACAATCCTTTCCAGCCCGATATTACGTACCGTGGGTTTGAGGCCTCGCCGCTGCTGGGTACGCCCATCGGAATATCCGTCTATCAGGATGGTGTTCGTGTTAACGAGGCATTTGGTGACATCGTCAATTGGGACCTGATCCCTCAGGTCGCTATCTCCAATATGGAAATGGTCTCTGGATCAAACCCACTGTTTGGAATGAACACGCTTGGCGGTGCCCTTGAGGTTCGGACCAAGAGTGGCTTCACGCATCCTGGGTTCTATGCTCAGTCCTACGGCGGGTCCTATGGGCGGCAGAATTATCAGGCGGAGTATGGCGGCAGCGAAGGAGGCTTCGACTGGTATTTTGCGGGGAACTATTTTGGCGATGGTGGATGGCGGCCGTATTCGCCGACTAGTGTTGCTCAGGCTTTCAGTAAGGTGGGCTATGAGGATGAAAAGACTGACATTGACCTCTCCTTTACGTTTGCTGACAACAACATGCAGGGCGTAGGCCCGGTGCCCTTCAATGTCCTTTCAGAAAACTGGCGCAATATCTATACGGCTCCTGACATCACTCAAAATACGATGTACTTCGTAACCCTAAAGGGAAGTTATCAGCTCACAGATAAGCTTCAGTTCAGTGGGAACACCTACAACCGGAACAGCTATTCAAGCAATTACAACAGCAACACGAATGAGAATTGTCCCTACACCACCAATGGGACGCAGTGCACGACTGAAGATGGAACGATCGAGCAACCGGGTAGCTTCGGGCAGACCACGACTCGCCAGAATGGGACCGGTGTGAATTTGCAGTTGACGTCCAGTTACGATGTGCTTGAACGAGAAAACCAGTTCGTCGTAGGAGGCGGTATCAACTATGGGAACACCAATTTCAAGGTCGGAAGCCAGGAGAGTGCCATCTTCTACCCATATATGATCGGGAATATGTATGACATTGCCACAAGCCCCATGCTGACCACGGCCGCGATCAACGGTCAGAACACCTACGGCAATCTGTTTTTGTCGGATACCTTTTCGATTACAAAAAACCTGCATACGAATGCGGCCATGAATTGGCAGAGCGCTCAGATCGTAAACAAGGATCAGATGGGAACAGCGCTGAACGGAAGTGACTTCTATTCCAGAATCAATCCTTCGGCTGGGATCACTTTTAGCCCCCTTGACGCATTGGATGTAGATTCACCCCTCGAAGACTTTGTCAGCTACTTCAATTACAGCGAGGGGATGCGAGCGCCCACTGCAGTAGAGCTCAGTTGCGCAGATCCGGCGGCCCCCTGCACGCTTCCAAGTAGTTTCGTTTCGGATCCACCACTCAAGGCCGTTGTTGCCACGACATTGGAAGCAGGTCTCAGAGCGCACGTGGGGAAATATCTTAAGGCCAACTTTGCGGCCTACCAGACCAATAATCAGAACGATATCCAGTTCCTAAACAGCCCCGGCAGCGTGATCAATGGCTACTTCAGCAATGTGGGCGCAACGCGTCGGCAAGGGTTCGAGTTCGGGCTCTCCGGTGTTGTGCTTGAAACGCTGAGCTGGTACCTCAGTTACGGCTATGTCGATGCCACGTTTCAGTCAACTGCGGTGTTGGGGAATGCCCTGGGAGCACAGACCGTTCGGCCCGGGGACAAGATCCCGAATATTCCCGCGAATACCGTCAAGTTTGGAAGCGAATACGAAATCTATAAAGATTGGTTCTTCGGAGGCGATCTTCAGTATGCATCAAGCCAATATGCTCGGGGAGACAATGCCAATCAGTACCCACAAATCCCGGCGTGGACGACAGTCAACCTCAATACCCGTTATCGGCTCACCAAGAACATTGAGCTTTTCGCCTTTGGTCGAAATATTTTCGATCAGCACTACAAGACGTTCGGCTTGATGGGAACCAACTTCTTTCAAGGCGGGCAGGCAACCCAGTTTTGGGGGCCTGCGGCGCCTGCAAC
>CAYFOC010000117.1:0-5854 GCA_964344615.1 uncultured Methylococcus sp. | reverse complement strand
AACTTTCGACCGATGGATTAAGAGTCCACTGCTCTACCAACTGAGCTAACGGCCCTGAAACTTGTTACACCCTTCAGGAAGGGTGGGGTGACTGACGGGGCTCGAACCCGCGACAACAGGAATCACAATCCTGGACTCTACCAACTGAGCTACAGTCACCATCGACAGAGTCTTAAGATGATGGCGCGCTTGGCAGGACTCGAACCTGCGACCCTCGGCTTAGAAGGCCGATGCTCTATCCAGCTGAGCTACAAGCGCGTGGTCGGGGTAGAGGGATTCGAACCCCCGACATTCTGCTCCCAAAGCAGACGCGCTACCAGACTGCGCTATACCCCGGAAGGTCAAAGCCTTGAGTGTTGCTTGGCGAACCATCAAGACTTGGAATCATAGCAACATCACCCTCAGAAGTCAAACGCTAAACACTAAAAACCGCTCAGAGACGAGACTTCACCAACTCATATGTCGAATCCGCGATTTGATCCAGGCCTTTTGAAAGCGCTTCCACTCTTGATAGCGCTCCTGCAACATAGGTCTCATCTTTAATCGCTCCTGTGTTCACATAAACATTCAGAACCGCACTTCGAAAGCCTGCCTGAGCCGAGAGAACCCCTACTCCGGCGTCGCTGATGACATTACGATTTCCAACTTGGGCGGCTCGCTGACAAAGCAAAACAACTTCGCGACATAATTGCGCACAGGCCAGAGGGGACTCAGCCGCAGCCTTGAGCCCTTCCTGAATAGCCGCACTCCGCGCCGCCTTTTCCTGATCAGTGTCCTTGGGGAGACCATAGGCGTCCATCACCTGATCGAATGCAGAAATATCTGCCGCCACGAGATCAAGAATCTCGACGCGAAGACGCTCGGATGCCGCAAGAATCTCACGCATCTCACCTTCAACCTCTTCGTAATTTTTTTTCCCGATGGTGAGATTTGCGACCATGGAAACCAGCGCCGCTCCCATCGCACCTAAAACCGCAACAGCACTGCCTCCACCCGGCGTTGCCGATTTGCTGGCAAGGGCTTCAAGGAAAGATTCGACCGACTGATCTTCGACGATATTCATAGCTTATGCGGTTGTTTTTAATTTCCCGTAATTATAGACCAGCGACACTCTTTACCTGATCCCGCGGGTGCGATACCTTCAAGTTCATTGCGCACAGCCTTTTTGATGCCCCGACCATGAAAAAACTCCTTTTCCAGTTCGATACTGATCGCCACGCCTCTGTGTTCGACACCGTTGTGGCTTACGACGGAGGCGCGGACCATGTCATTGGCCATGCCGGATTGACCCCCGAAATCGTTGGTGCTCTCGTTGATGGCACCATCTTCACCCGTCCGCCAAAAGACAAGAAGAACACAGCAATCTTCGTCGGCGGAAGCGACATGGAGGCTGGAGAAGCTCTTCTTGCAGCGATTAAAAAGCGTTTTTTTGCAGACTTCAGGGTTTCCGTGATGCTAGACAGCAACGGCAGCAATACTACGGCCGCCGCCTGTATCGCCAAACTCATGACGAGCGGATCCATCGAAGGAAAACGGGCCGTAGTCCTTGCCGGCACAGGACCTGTAGGTCAGCGCTCGGCACTGATGCTGGCGCGTGCGGGTGCGAAAGAGATCATCCTGACCAGTCGCCAGCAGGCTCGGGCGGACAAGACAGCAAAGGAACTGAAAGATCGATTCAATATCGAAGTGATACCGGTCGAGGCCGGGTCCTCAGAGGAACGAGCACGCGTTCTGGAGGGAGCGCAGATTCTGGTAGCCACGGGTGCAACCGGCGTAGAACTCCTCAAGGAGGACCATTGGGCTCTTAACCCAACGCTGGAGTTGGTAGCGGATGCGAATGCGGCCCCTCCCCTTGGCCTTGGAGGCATAGACATGATGGATCGAGGCGTTGATCGACAAGGAAAGAAGGTTTGGGGAGCCATCGGCTTCGGAACTCTGAAGCTCGCCGTCCATCGCGCCTGCATCGCAAAGCTCTTCGAAACCAATACGGCCGTCTTGAATGCAGAGGCGATTTTCGAGATCGCGCGAGAAATGGCTTGATTCGCTATTGAGGACGCCCTCATCGCCCCGGCGAGGGGGATTCGGGTTAAAATTAGCGCTAAATCTTATCCTTTTGATTGAAGTACACGATGATTGCTCGCAAGAAAACCGTTGGCGTCAAGGTAGGTAATGTCCAGATCGGCGGCGGCGCACCGATCGTCATCCAGTCGATGACGAATACGGACACCGCTGATATTGAAAGTTCAGTCCAGCAAATTTATGAGTTGGCTCGTGCCGGCTCAGAACTTGTCCGAGTCACCGTTAACAATGAAGCCTCTGCTGAAGCTGTCCCCTATATCCGGGAAAAGCTAGAAGCGAAGGGCTGTTTTGTCCCGATCATCGGGGACTTTCACTTCAATGGACATCGCCTACTCGAGAAGTACCCCGCGTGCGCGGAGAGTCTTGCAAAATACCGAATCAACCCCGGTAACGTAGGACGCGGCTCAAAGCGCGACCCGCAATTCCAGCAGATGATCGAGTTCGCATGTCGCTATGACAAACCGGTCCGAATCGGCGTGAACTGGGGTAGCCTTGATCAATCGGTCCTTGCGCGCCTTCTGGATGAGAATGCCGCATTATCCGATCCCGCCCCGCTTGAAAACGTCATGCGGGAAGCCGTCATCACGTCAGCACTTGAAAGTGCCCACAAGGCGATCGAACTGGGACTACCCAAAGAACGTATTGTCATTTCCTGCAAGCTGTCACGCGTTCAGGAATTGATCGCCGTGTATCAGATGATGGCCCAACGCTGCGATTTTGCCCTTCACCTCGGTCTGACCGAAGCCGGCATGGGCTCCAAGGGTATCGTGTCATCGAGCGCGGCGCTCGCCGTTCTGCTGCAGCAGGGCATCGGAGATACGATTCGCGTCTCTCTGACCCCAGAGCCTAAGCTCAATGACCGTACACAGGAAGTCATCGTGGCGCAGGAGATTCTCCAGACCATGGGTTTCCGATCGTTCCTTCCTTTGGTGACGGCATGCCCCGGATGCGGTCGGACAACCAGCACCTACTTCCAGCAACTCGCCCAAGACATCCAGAGCCACATCCGGCACAAGATGCCGGAATGGAAGCGCATTTATCACGGTGTCGAGGACATGCAGGTTGCCGTTATGGGTTGCGTTGTTAACGGACCCGGCGAAAGCAAGCACTCCAATATTGGCATCAGCCTGCCAGGAACCGGTGAAGATCCCGTGGCTCCGGTTTATGAAGATGGCGTCAAAACGGTCACCCTCAAGGGCGATCGCATCGCGGAAGAATTTCAGGCCTTGGTTGAGACCTACGTCGACAGCCACTACGGCCGTAAGGAAACAACCGCGTAAAAATCCCCAGCCTGGCTAGGGATGCGCCGATGACTTCGCGCCCCTAGCCTGACTGCTCCACTACCCTTTTTCAACCTGACTACCGACATAGCATGCTGAATGCCAAGCGCATTGTCTGTCTGGCTCTGGGCCTGACACTTTTCGGGGGATGCGCAACGCAACCCAAACCGGTAACCACCGCATCGAAACCCCCGAAGCCCGCAAAGCCAAAATCCAAACGCTACCTCGACATTCCGATGGATACTTCGGTCTCTTCGGGTATCCGCTTTCCCCGATCCTCTCGTTCAGTGGATCAGGTTCTGGATGCTTTCGCCCCGTCTGCCCTGGAGCAACTCCAGCCATGGTTCACCAAGGCCGGCGTCGCCTACCCTCCGACTGAGATTGTCCTGATTGCAATCAAGGATGAAAAAAAGCTCGAACTGTGGGCGCGTGATAGCGGTCCCTTCAAGCTCATACGCCACTACGGCATCAAAGCCGCCAGCGGGATGCGCGGCCCCAAGCTTAAGCAGGGTGATCGTCAGGTCCCAGAAGGGATCTATCACATCTCAAGACTGAATCCGAACAGCAATTATCACCTTTCCATGAAGGTGGATTATCCCAATCAGTTTGACCGAGACCATGCGATCGATGATGGTCGAACCGACCTTGGCGGAGACATCTTCATCCATGGCAAAGCCGTTTCTGCGGGATGCCTCGCCATGGGCGATGCGGCCATTGAAGAATTATTCGTACTCTCAGCCCATGTGGGAACCGATAACATCCGCATCATCATTGCTCCCAGCGATCCCCGCCTTCGCCCCTTGGACAGCACACATCCGAGTCTGCCCATGTGGACTACGGATCTCTATGCGGAAATCACCCGGGAAATCATGAGCGTCACTCACGCGAAGCCACCCATAAAGCTTGCGCGAAGCGGAGTCTACCGTCCGGCCAATTAACCGCCACGGATCCGCCAGAAATTCTCTGAAGGATAGGTAGACCTCCGGCGCGAAATTTCCAGCCACCCGCGTTTTGGAGGATTCAGGCATGCCGCACACTTCTTTGGCTTTCAGGCCGACCGCAACCAACTTTGACGCCCTGAGTGCACTCCAGTGGGCTCAGCAGGAAGCAGACTGGATTGGTCTTCGTTTCGTTCACGAAACCCACCACCACCGATCAGCCAGAAATGGTCATGTCGAATCCAACCAGATTCTCGAATCTCGCGGCGTCATGGTGGAAGCCATGGTGGACGGTTTTATCGCTTATTCAGCAACAAGCGATCTCTCCAAGGATGGAATAAGGCTCGCAGCAAGAAGAGCTGCGGAAACTGCACGAAGCACATCACCTTACCGGCTCTTCGATTTCACCCCTGCCCTTCGTCCATCGGGGCACTGCAGCCATCAGGGTCCATCACGTGTCCATCTGGACCGAAGCAGCCTTGAGGCCTTTACCTCCAGCCTCATTGAAGCCACCCGGAAACTTAAGGTTTCCGAGCGGATCGTCACAGCCTTGGCGGAAGCGGCTCTCATTGAATCGCAAACCCATTACGTATCATCTGAGGGAGCGGACCTTCGGCAACAACAGCTTCTGACCTATCAGAACTTCGGCGCCATCGCAGTCGACGGCACCGAATCCCAGCAGCGGACGCTCAACGGCGGAGCAGCGCGTTGCCTGCAGTCAGGGCTTGAAAGTTTTGATTGGGAACGCATTTATCAAGCCTGTGAAAAGGCAGGTCGGGAAGCCGAAGATCTTCTGAAAGCGGAGAACTGTCCGGATGAGATCCTGGATCTGGTTCTGGCCCCTGACCAAATGCTTCTTCAGATTCATGAATCGATTGGGCACCCTCTGGAACTTGATCGAATCCTGGGAGATGAACGGAATTTCGCTGGATGGAGTTTCGTCAAACCCCAAGATTTTGGCCATCTCCAATACGGCAGCCCTCTAATGAATGTCGTTTTTGACCCTCATCTTTCAGGGGAGTTTGCAAGTTATGCCTTTGATGATGGCGGCGCCCAGGCCTCTCGTGAATATCTAATCCGAGAAGGCAAGCTCATTCGGGGCCTCGGAGGCCTTGAAAGTCAGTCCCGTAGCCAGCTTCCAGGGGTATCGAATTTCAGATCGTCCGGATGGAACCGGGCACCGATTGACCGTATGGCCAACATTAACCTGGAACCCGGCACCACTTCGCTGGAGGACCTCATTGGTCAGGTGGAACGAGGCGTTTTCATGCACGCCAATCGCTCCTGGTCTATTGACGATTACCGCAACAAGTTCCAGTTTGGGTGTGAATTCGGTCAACTCATCGAAAATGGTCGAATCACCCGAACACTTAAAAATCCTAACTATCGAGGCATTACCTTGCCGTTCTGGCATTCCCTCGCAGCGGTCGGAAATCAGGATACGTTTGAAATGTTCGGGACACCCTACTGCGGAAAAGGGGAACCCAATCAGATGATCCGGGTCGGTCATGCTGCACCGACCTGTCTTTTCAGGGGCATTGAGGTTTTTGGAGGCGC
>CAYFOC010000116.1:0-5878 GCA_964344615.1 uncultured Methylococcus sp. | reverse complement strand
AGACGGGTTTCCGAATGGCAGCGAATGTTCACCGTGGCATTTCTTCTCAACCGGGGCTACCTTAGGAAACGTAGCCGCCGAATCGTCGAGTTCGCACCCAACCTTTATCCGATCATTGCCGAAAGACTGCGGCAACCTGCCCGCAACGAGGAGATAAACACCGGAACGCGGGACCCCCTTGCGGATGCAATGAGACAGAAATTCCATGTCTGATTACCTGAATGACGACCAAAGCCGTTGGATCGCCGGATTTGAAGGTGATCGCAGAGTCGTCTTGTCACAGATCGGCCCCTGGAAACGTCTTTCACCAAGACCTCGGGATTTCGTCCAGAAGCTGCATCAGCGTGTCCATGACCTCAAGATCGAGGATTGGAAGCTCGTGCTTTCGCCTCCCAATCTGGGCCAGATTTGTACATTCGATGCCACCATCGAGATTCGTTTCCAACCGACCTTTGAATTTGCCCGCCAGCATCTAGATCATCTGGATGGTCTCGGCAGCCTGATTCGCAGCCTTTTTGAGCCTGTGATTCGGGACATCGCCGATGAAGCGCTCCGTGATCTCGAATCAGGCGCCTGGCTGGAACTCGGACACGGCCGGCTTGAACGCGATATCGAAGACCTGATTCAGGAAATTCTGGCTGTCCGCAATATTCAAAGTCGTTGCCGTTGCCGGATTGACGCAACATTTGCCGAGGTGGACCCAGATCAGCTGGACGCCGACATTTCATCGACGGATCCTGCGCGGAATCTGGTGGCGCTCCAACTCATGAAGCGTCAGCGCGAATCTCAGGAGCGACTGGCCCGTGAAAGACACCACCACTATCTTCTGGAACAGCGATTGAAGCTCGAACAGCAGATGGAAGTGCTGGAACTGATGCGGCGGGAGACCGAAGTGATCCGTGTTCAGGAGGAAGAGCACACGCGTAAGGCCCAAGAGCAACTGCTCGGCGAAGAACAGCGACAAAAAGCCAGGATTGAAAGTGATGTTCGCCTCATGCAAGAGCGGTTACGCCTTGAAATGCAGGTCAAGGAAATGGAACTTCAGTCCAGCCTGGAGGAAAAAAACCAGCGCGAACGCAGCTTTCCCGATGCACACGGTCATCTCCAGCGTGAAATCGAGTTACTGGCCATGGAGCGCCAACGCCTGGCGTTAGAGGACGAAATTCAAAAAACCAAACAGGCGCGGGCGCAAGGTTGGTTCAGCAATGTCCGAAACACGCTGGCCAGCGCTGCCGGAAAATCGGATACAGACACAGAATCGTGAGCAACCGACTCACAAGGGGGCTCCTGGCCCTCGGGATCAGCCTGCTATCAGACGCCGCCACGGCCAACGCCTGGTCTGAAGCCGAGGTACCGGCTTCAGGAACCGCTCGCGCAATCGGAGAAGCCAGCGCCGGCTGCGTGCGCGGAGCACGCATGCTCGTACCGGAAGGTCCCGGTTATATGGTGATGCATCTTGAGCGAAACCGCTATTGGGGACATCCCACCCTCATTGCGGCCATCCGGGAACTCGGGCGTGAGATTGCCCATGGGCTAGGAATGATGCACGTGGGCGATCTTGGCATGAGCCGTGGCGGACCCATGCCTTTTGGTCATAGAAGCCATCAGACCGGTCTTGATGTCGATGTATGGTTTGATCTCAGCCCCACCCTCCATATCAGGGCCAACAGCGACCGATCCAACGTCAAGGCATTCAGCGTGCTGAATCCACTCACGAATGGACTGGACTACGCGCTCTGGAGCGAAAGCCATGCCCAGATGCTTAAGCTGGCCGCCTCACTCCCCGATGTCGACCGCATCTTCGTCAACGCACGAATCAAGGATGAGTTGTGCCGCAGCACCCGTGGCGACCGGAGCTGGCTCAGAAAGATCAGGCCGTGGTATTACCACGAAGATCATTTCCACATGCGTCTGGCCTGCCCCCCCGACAGTCCAACCTGTGTTCGGCAAGAACCCATCCCGCCTGGAGATGGCTGTGATGCGCTTGACTGGTGGCTTTCAAAGCCTGCCGAACCGACCCCGGATCGGAAGACCCCTTCAGCGCCCACGCCCAGCCTGCCGGCAGAATGCCGGGCTGTCCTGAGAGACTAATCCTCTGCCAAATCCGGCAGCAAGATGAGCTTCAGCAGCTCAGCCTTGCGGCTATCGGCGCGAATGACGGTAAAGCGGAAGCGGCCCAGATCGAGCTTTTCGCCCCGTTTAGGAACGTGACCCAGCTCATGAGCAATGAGCCCCCCGAGGGTATCAAAGTCGCCATCCAGAAAGTTGGCGTCAAAGTATTCGTTGAAATCCTCGATCGGGGTCAACGCCTTCAGGGTGAATTCGGTGTCGCTTTTCCGGAAGATGAATTCTTCCTCGCCGAAATCGTATTCATCCTCGATATCACCGACGATCTGCTCGAGGACGTCTTCGATGGTCACAAGGCCCGCAGCCGCGCCATACTCATCGACCACAATCGCCATGTGACTCCGGGTTGCCCGAAATTCCATCAGCAAGACATTCAGTCGCTTGGAGTCCGGGACAAACAGCGCTGGCCTCATGACCTCACGCACCTGCCGGTTGTGATTCCGTACGCTGTGCAACAGGAGATCCTTGACGAGCAGGATACCCACCACCTCGGTGCGATCCTCGCCAATCACGGGATAACGCGAATGCGCCGTCTCTGCGACCAAGGGAAAAATGGCCTCAAGCTCAGCGTCCTGAGGAACAACGACCATCTGGGATCTTGGGATACTAATGTCCCTGACACGAAGCTCGGAAACCTGGAGAACCCCCTCAATCATGGAGAGAGCTTCCTGCTCAATCAGATTCCGTCTTTGCGCGGTTCTGAGTAGCTCCAGAAGATCCTCGCGATCTTCAGGTTCGCCCGAAACAAAATGCGTTAGACGGTGGAGCCAATTGCGATGTTCGCCGCTGGATTCATCGCTCATGACTTGAGGTCCTCATATTCATAGGGATTGGCATAGCCGAGTTGAGACATGATTTTGACTTCGAGGGCCTCCATGCGTTCAGCCTCATCGTTCTCGATATGGTCGTGTCCGAGCAGGTGCAAAACGCCGTGGATGACAAGGTGTGCCCAGTGCATATCAAGGGACTTGCCTTGTTCGCTGGCCTCACGTTCAACCACAGGCGCACAGATCACAAGATCGCCAAGCAGGGCGCAAGGGACACCTTCCGGAACCTCGCAGGGGAAACTCAACACATTGGTCGGCCCTGATTTCTGACGATACGCCGCGTTAAGTTCCGAACCCTCGTCCAGACCGACGATGCGAATGGAAAGCTCCGCTTCCTCATCCTGGCAGGCGGCTCCCGCCCAACGCTCAAACGCCTCCAACGGCGGAACGCCCCCCTCATAAGCCATGTCGATATCAACGATCATGGTCTTCCCGGGGATTCAATCGCTCATAGGCTTCATAGGCGGCCACAATTCTTTGGACCAGCGGATGACGCACCACATCGTGTGCGCCGAAGAAGGTGAAGCTGATGCCTTCCACCCCTTTCAGTACATCCAGCACATGACGAAGGCCGGAGGCCTTGTTCCTCGGCAAATCAATCTGGGTAATGTCACCCGTCACGACAGCCTTGGAACCAAATCCCACGCGGGTCAGAAACATTTTGATCTGCTCGACCGTCGTGTTCTGGGCTTCGTCCAAGATAATGAAGGAATCGTTGAGGGTTCGACCCCGCATGAAGGCAAGAGGCGCCACTTCGATGACGTTGCGCTCAATGAGTTTCGCAACGCGCTCAAACCCAAGCATTTCATACAAGGCATCGTAAAGAGGGCGCAGATAAGGGTCGACCTTCTGGGTCATGTCCCCAGGGAGAAATCCGAGTTTCTCCCCCGCCTCCACGGCTGGGCGGGCCAGAATGATCCTGCGTACCTCTTCGCGCTCCAACGCCGCCACGGCGCAGGCTACGGCAAGATAGGTCTTTCCCGTTCCCGCAGGACCAATTCCAAAATTGATGTCGTGCTGGGCAATACAGCGAAGGTAGTGCTGCTGATTGACGCCGCGCGGGCGGATAACTCCACGTTTCGTTTTCAGAACCGGGGCGCTCGATGTCGGCTCGCCGGCGAGAAGCGATTCAATATTCGCGTCCTGAAGCGACAGATGAACGCGTTCAGGGGTAATGACTTCCTCGGCACTGGCAAGAAAGAGGGATTCAATGACGCCCTGAGCCGCCGCAATGGCACGCTCTTCACCCAAGAGGGTAAATTCGGCGCCTCGGTTGGCAATTTCGACGCCAAGACGCCGCTCAATCTGGCGGAGGTGCTCATCAAACTGGCCGCAGAGGCTCGCCAGACGCTCATTGTCATCCGGCGTTAACCGGACATGACGGGTTGCAATGGGTGCGCTCAATTCACAACGCCTTCTTGTGGGTGGGAGTCAGAGCCTGACGGAACCCAGCGGCCCCGGAGGGAATTGGGCATTGCGCCGGTAATCAGGACATCCACAAACTGTCCGATCATCCGAGGATCACCCGGAAAGTTAACGACCCGATTGTTTTCCGTTCGGCCGGACAATTCGCGGCCATCCTTCTTGGAGGTTCCTTCGACCAGTACCGTCTGGACGGTATCGACCATCGATTGAGAGATGGCTGCAGCCGTTTCATTGATCCGGTTCTGGAGACGTTGGAGGCGACGTTTTTTCTCCTCGAGAGGAACATCATCAGCAATATCTGCCGCCGGCGTGCCGGGTCTCGGGCTGTAGACGAAGCTATAGGAATGATCAAAGCCCAGAGCCTCAATCAGATCCATGGTGTCTTCGAAATCCGCCTCCGTTTCACCGGGATAACCGACGATAAAGTCCGAAGACAAGGAGATGTCGGGCCTGACCGCTTTCAGCTTCCGAATCTTCTCCATATATTCTTCGCGGGTGTGCCCCCGTTTCATATGCGCAAGAATACGGTTGCTGCCGCTTTGAACGGGGAGATGAAGATGGCTGACCAGCTTAGGGAGTTCACCGTAGGCTTCAATCAGGCTCTCGGAAAATTCAACCGGATGAGACGTGGTATAGCGAATCCGTTCTATACCGTCGATAGCAGAAACGTAGTGCAACAGAAGAGCGAAATCACAGACCTCGCCATCGTCCATCTCGCCCCGGTAGGCATTTACATTTTGCCCGAGCAATACAATCTCGCGAACGCCCTGTTCGGCGAGAGTGACTAGCTCCGCAATGACATCGTCCAGTGGCCGGCTGATCTCTTCCCCGCGGGTGTAAGGCACGACACAGAAGGTACAGTATTTACTGCAACCCTCCATGATCGAGACAAAGGCCTTGGGTCCCTCCGCTCTCGGTTCAGGGAGGGCATCGAATTTTTCGATTTCAGGGAAAGATACATCGATCGCCGGAACATGTTCATTCCGAACCTGATCCAGCAGTTGCGGGAGTCGGTGAAGCGTTTGCGGGCCAAAGACGAGATCAACATAGGGCGCGCGCTTTTGGAGATACTCGCCCTCCTGACTCGCGACACAGCCCCCAACGCCAATGATTACGCCCGGCCGGGCTTTTTTAAGGGGGCGCCAGCGTCCTAGCTCTGAAAACACCTTCTCCTGCGCCTTTTCGCGCACCGAGCAGGTGTTCATCAGCAAGACGTCCGCCTCTTCCGGGTCCTCAGTCAGTTCGAAGCCATGCGATGCCTCAAGAACGTCTCGCATCTTGGCGGAGTCGTACTCGTTCATCTGGCATCCGAGGGTTTCGATATAAAGCTTTTGGGCCATCCGGGGGCTTCGTTTTAAAGGGCTAGTGATTTTAGCAAATTGCCCCGCATCAAGGATGACAATCGCGCTTTTTCACCAAATCCACTAGGATTCTGCAACTCAATTCACTTGGCATCAGGAAAATCACCATGTGGCTCAAACGGTTATTTGGCCTCGCCG
>CAYFOC010000115.1:976-5887 GCA_964344615.1 uncultured Methylococcus sp. | reverse complement strand
CCCGGTTCAATGATGGTCCGGGTGGACCATCCGGCGCTGATGATACGCGCAAAAAGAGACAAGATGGAGATGGGTTATTCGCATTGCGATGGTCTCATCAGATTTATCGAGAAGCCATAGATTATGGGGATCCATGCTTTCAAAAGGGGATGCCTGGAAGGAAAGATGCAATTGCGAAAAACCATTGCTTTTGTAAGAGAATTAACTAAGCTTTATTTTCGGGTAGGCGGTTTTTCCTAAGACTCAGTTCACGTCCGGCTTGCTCGTTCAATTCGTTGCGCCGCTCATTCAAAGGTCGGCAGCTTGATTATCAAGGAAGGTCGCCTTGAGTGACCCCTTTGTTTGAGGCAGATCACCCATGACAGCTTTGAAAACCACTTCGACTCTTCCATTTGTTGCGCTGGCATTGTTGCTGATCAATATGCCAATCACGGTTGCCAACGCAGCAACATCAACGGATCTGATCAAGGATCTTGTCGACTTCGAAATCGGCAAAACAGGGGGTTGTGCGACCTATGTCACATCAATAATTCACCCTACCCGACGTTATGAGGGGACCGAACGTCTTTTGACAAGCCGCAATATCGGGACCGCCACGGTTGCTGAGGTGAAGGCTGAACAAAAGGCCATTCTTGACGAATTTCAAACGGTCCCACTTCTTCCCAACGGGCAGATCCTTCCTTCTTACACGCATCCGCGGGAGAGCAGTCACCTCTACCGGATCACTTATCGTTCGGTGACGAGCCAAGGTCTTCCTGCCATCTTGAGTGGTTTGGTGGTGATTCCGGCAGGCTCATTGGATAAGGGCATCGTTGTCTATGACCATGCCACCCAGGTCGCGAGAGACAGCGGTGCGCCGAGTCATCCCTCGCATGAAGCCTGTATTGTGATTACGGCGCTGGCGGGAAAGGAACGAGTGCTCGCAATGCCTGATTACCTGGGCTATGGTGATAACCATGATGCGCATCCCTATCCTTTGGGAATTCAGAATGCCCCGGCGGGTATCGATATCATCATTGCGGCCCACGAACTGGCAAACGCTGAACACAAATCGCATCCGCTGGGTCAGGCCCTTGCGATTACTGGCTACAGCGAAGGAGGCGGTAATGCCCTCTGGCTAGCGCGTCAAATTGCAACAGGAGCATCCGATCTTAAGGGGAGCCAACTCAGCATCATTGCGCCGATGTCTGGAAACTACGACATGACCGGAGCAATGGCGCATTCGTTGTTGGTGGATCAGCCTGCGCCTTCCTACAGCGATACCAACTCGCTCCTTACGTTCTATGCAAAGCCAATGCTTGCATCCTTCGCAACTCAGGGCGCTGCAAACAACTCAAAAAGCACCTTGGATTCCATGGCGCAGGGTGCGTTCCTGACCTTGACGACCAATACGGCTTTACCGATCCCACAAGTCGATCTTTCGGCGTATGCGGTGAAACTTATTCTCGACGTCAAGTTGACAGGGTACACCTTCAAAAACCCCAATCCTTCCATCTTGATGACGCCACAGTTCGCAGCCGCGCTGAACAGCACGGATCTCAGTAATCCAGCAGTTTCCCTCTGGAAGCAAAATGACAATACGTCCTGGATTCCCTTGAGTGCGAATGGCACACCGATCCCGACCTACATCACAGGCATTTTGCAGGACCAGATTGTGCCTTTTGCCGGAAATCAGTATCCGGTTCCCGAGGGGTATGTCGGTGGTAGCCCCTATTTTGTGCAAGGCAACAGCCAGAATCTGATGGCGAATCTCTCAACGGCGGGGGTGAGTGCAGCCAATCTGGCCTGGTGCGGAATAGATGCACGCCCGGTTCCCAAAAATTCACCGAACTCATCGACGATGGTCATGATCAATCATGTCAACGGCCTCCCGCCAGTGATAGCGCTGGCCGCAAGAGCTATTGAGGGGGCGTCATTGCTCAGCCTCCCGACGATTCCAAGGCCCTGAGTTCTTCGTCGAGGCCGTTTTGTCATTGGAGGGGATAAGGTCAAGAAAGCACCAACTGAAGCGGAGTGCCGGAACCTCAGTATTAAATAACGGAGCGGAAGAGTGGCCAAACACATGATGTTAGCGATGTCACAGACGTGTGGATTGGGGCTGCTATGGGCAGTGATTTTTTTCGGGCTGACATCTCCCAGGATTGAGGCTGCAGATCTTTGCCCCAAGAGCAACGGGCCTGCCGAGATTCTCGATTGTTTCGCAAAAGCAAAGACCGACAAGAAGTCTGGTAAGGCACTGTGGGAGTCCCTCTTCTTCGATCCACGTTCGGTCGATCACTACTGCAGTAGCGAGACCATCCCTCCCAATCCGGCACCGAACACGATCCTCAAGCAATACTTCACCGCGTTCTGTGGCTCCAGCAAAGACCAGTATTTCTCATACGAAAAGTTCATAGCAGCAGACCGTGCTCTTGCCAGCCGTCTCGGGGCTGCTTATCAATTCATGCGATCGGGTGACACCGATCTGAAACTTCAGGAGTTGGCGAACTTTCTGGCCACGGCGGCTCAGGAAACGACCGGGAATGGTGCGTTCGAGGCGATTACAAAGTACACGGCAGACGGGCTCTATTTTCGCTACGAGGCACCCTATACCCTGGTTCAGTGTTTCAGTGCCCCAGCCAATCCCGACTTCATTGGGCAGGAGCAAATCGTCAAGGCGGAGGGTTGCGATACCCTGGGTACGGGGTCCTTCAAGACTCAGTACTATCCGTTCTCAACTTATGTGGTGGCCCAGAGGTTGGACAGCACGCGGGTGTCTACCCAGTTTGTGATGGACAAAGATTGCAAATACGCGCTCACGGATCTCGTTTCTGACGTCAGTTGTTGGGATCCATCAATCAATGCCAGCGCCTTGCCGACACTTCTTGGAGGCCGATCCAAACCTCCGGAAGGGTATCAGTGGCAATACATGAATCAGATTCTGGATCCGGGTTACTGGGTGGGTATGGGTAATCTCCAGCTGACCGGTGTCAATGTGTTCAAGTTCTTTGGATGGTATTACCAGAATCTGGTCACGCCGAAAGTGCAGGATGCGGATTTCCCGGCATTCGTTGAAAGGTATCTCCACGATGGCGAACTCGCCTGGATGGGTGGGCTCTGGTACTGGAACTACCGCATTAGCGGCTCTATTACAACTACTTCAAAAGCACCCAGTTTGGGCTTCCCAACACGCCGGTCACCGTCCCAGGTAGTTCGGAGAATAGCTACGGATGTAGCCAAGCCATCCTGACCTACTGCACAACATCGCATTGAGTCAAACCATTGAATGTCTCGCGTTCTGATGATCCCACCGAGACGCCTCCCCGAAGGATAACCATGAAAATTCAAAAGATGATGCTCACTCAGAGGTTGCCCCACGTTCTGTTAGCCCTGATCTTTTTGGCGCTAATCCTCCCCACGAATGCTCCGGCTGCGGGATATCCTAAACGGGGCTCCTGGCATTCGCTCGACATCAATGGCAAGTTCACCTTTGTCAGTTATGTCGCAGCCAGCAAGAATGCTTTGGCCATCGCAGGATTGGATAGCCACCTCAAACCGGCAGTCTGGAAGTGCAATCCCAAGGCTATCCAGAACTGTTCAAAATTGACGATTGGACTGGACCAAAGTGCAACTGCGCCAAGTGCGCTCGCGTTCAATGCGGCGGGTGATCTCTTCGCAATGTTCAGCCTTCCGGTCGCTGCAGCGGACAATCCCAATCACACGCTGATTCAGAGATTGCCACTCGGGAAGCGCGTCTGGGAGTCCTTCCAATCGTTCGGTGGCCTTTCTCTCTCGCTGGATGTGACGAATGATCAGGTTCTCACAGGTTCGACGTACGAGCTGGTTGCAGGCCCCGTATCAACGGGGAAGTACTGGGGTGCGGTTGACCTTTATGACGGCAGTGGAAATCTTCTGGCAACGAATCTTAACGACACAACGACGGCCCTGACGGCGGTTGCCAATGATGGGCTTGGCGGGCTATTCGTGGCGGGGCCAAAGATTCTTCCGGGTACCAAAACGCGAGGACCCTATGCGGGTGTCTGGTCGTGGTCTCCAGCAACAGCCAAGCTCCAGCGATTCAATGAGATCACTCTGGGAGACACGATGGTCTCGATCACGGATATGGTGGGTGACGGGAGCGGATCGCTTTTCATTGCCGGTTCCGATCTGATGAACCAGGGTCAGGTTTTCCAGTATCGGAATAATGCCCTCAGCAACACGGGCCTCGGCGCTTTCCAGGTCTCATCACTGGTGTATTCGCCCAATGGTTATCTCGTTGCTGCAGGACAGGATGCGACGAGCTACCAAGGTCAGATCTGGATCTATGATCCTGCGGTGTCCACTTGGCAAGGTTTAAATCTCAAGGGTGCGGTCCAGGTCGTTAATGTCGCGGTCAATAATCAGCTCAATCGAATCTATGCCGTTGGCATGGATCGAAATGGGCGGTCCAGAATCTGGGCTTACTACTGATCAAGGTTGGAGAGCCATGATGAAACGTCTGTTGCTATTGATGCTAATCCCAGGCCCCGTCCACGTTGCGCAAGGCGCGGGAAACTGTTCGACCGACGAAGCTCTCGAAGGGCCTGCCAAGGTCATCGAATGTGCGGCTAAGTTGCACAACCCAACCAAGACGGCTACAGCCTACTGGAACGAAGTGCTATTCAACTCGGCGACGTTGGATGGTTACTGTAACGAGAAGCTGGTCGGTATTGCGAAGACCAAAACCGTGCAATTTGAGCTCTTTAATTCCGTCTGTCAGACGGGTAAAGGATCCTATTTCTCGTATGCCAATTTCATTGCCGCGGATACCGCGATTGCAGCCAAGCTCCAAGGGCAATACAGCTTTCTCCGAGGCGGCGGAAAGGGGATTGCGACCTACCAGCTGAAATTGAAAGAATTGGCTAACTTTCTGGCGACGATGGCTCAGGAAAC
>CAYFOC010000115.1:0-966 GCA_964344615.1 uncultured Methylococcus sp. | reverse complement strand
CCAAAGGAGGGGCAGGGACGGTCCTGACCGATGGACTGGCCTTCCGCTATGAAGTGAATCCACTGCAATCCAATACCTGGAGGGAACCGGGAGCAGTGGAGGATCCAAGGGGTACCTGTGTGAGCGTCCCGGATAACCCGAAATACACGTCGGCGAACCTACAAACGTCTCCTACCCACTGCGAAAACTTAGGGCTTGCGGAGTTCAAGCCCACTTATTACCCCCTGTCACAATTCCTGGTCGCAGTGAAGCCGAAGGCGGTCGAGGATAAAACGCTACCGTATCTTGTGGATACTACGCTCGTGGTAGGCCCAGATGGGATTTATCAAACCAAAGATAATGTGATCACAACGAAAGACATGCCAGACTTTAAGACGCTCGGGGGGGCAGATCTTCCCTCCGATGGCGCTACGGCCTGGGAGTATATGAATCGGACCCTCAAGTCCGCTTATTGGGTGGGGATGGGACCTTTACAGCTCACCGGAGATTCGATGACCAAATTCTTTGGTTGGTATTACCAGAATCTGGCGGATGACAAGAAGGATCACACCTTTGAAGATTATCAACAGTTTGTTGATCAGTTTCTTCAAAACGGGGTCATGGGTTTCGAAGGCGCGCTTTGGTATTGGAACTTCCGGATTAACAAGGCGGGAGGAAAACCGATTCATTGCATGCTGGGCAAAAATCCATCGGATGTTTGCCATGATATCGGGATAGCAACCTATATGACCAATGGGGGGTGTGAGAATGCCTATGGTCGCGATGCCTATTACAACTACTTCAAGAGCACCGTTTTCGGACTTTCGCCCGAGCCGGTTATAGTCGCAAGTCCCCCACTAAACGGGAATCAATGTAGTGAAGCGCTCTATAACTACTGCGATGCGAGTCTTCCGAAGTCCTGTAATTAAGGACCTCTTAGCGCCTCGTTGAGGGTTCCACTGGAAGGCCATTACGAACCCTAAACGA
>CAYFOC010000114.1:0-5910 GCA_964344615.1 uncultured Methylococcus sp. | reverse complement strand
GACACTTCAGCGCAAGATTGCCGGCTTCTGCCCCATAAATGCGGGCAAATCGGCGGAGGGTTTCACGGGCAAGCGGGTCCTGGTACTCGATGGCATGAAAACTGATTTCGCGTGCAGGATCGCTTGCAGTCTGCAAGGCTGCGGCAAGCGCATCCGATTCAGGGAGGAGGCCCGTCGAACGGATATAGCCGTAAAGTTCCGCGATCCCCGCTCCCGAGAGGATCCGCTCGACGCTCACATGACCTGAGAACTTGTCCCTAAGGTAAACCAGGAGACCATCTTCGAAGGCATCACCGGGCGCAAAATCCGTATGCCCACCCTCAGTTGCAATCGGGTGGTAATTCATTCCGTCCCAATACAAGATGGCCTCGCCCAACCCTGTCCCTGCCGCAATCACCGCGCGATTGCCCATTCGCGCCTCGGCGTGAGGATTGAGCTCCAACCACTCTTCAGGCCCCAACCGCAGGAGGCCCAGCGCCATCGCTTGAAGATCATTCAACAACTTCACCCGAGGAATCCCGATGGCGGCTACCAAGGCCTTCTCATCGATCACCCAGGGCAGATTAGTGATGCGCGATACGCCATCGAAAACCGGGCCCGCAACGCCAAAACAGGCGGCTTCGAGAGAGACGCTCTGATCGCTGAGGAACTCTGCAATGATGTCCTCTAGTGAACCGTACTCCGCGCTCGGGAAAATACGCTCACGAACCCGTTCGAGACCGTCTGTATTTTTTTCGTACTGCGCCAAAATCGTCTTGGTGCCACCAATGTCTCCTGCCAAGAGCATACGATTCCCTCGAGTGTGATGATCGAGCCTTAGGGTACACCCTTTTCCACGGGCAACGCATGCCGTTGGCCGTACTACTTTTCGCAACACACTTTTTCAGCGAGAATCGAATTTGGCTTGCTTAACCACCCCTCCCGTCCTTCATGGCTAACGTTCCCAGCACCCACCCCGAAGAACTGATTGAACGCTACGAAGCCCTGCTGTTCGATGCCTATGGCGTTCTTCTTCACCGCGATGGCCCCCTGCCCGGCGCATGCCAACTGCTTAAACGGCTTGAAAACCTTGGGAAACCCTATTTTGTCGTGACGAATTCAGCAGCACGACTTCCTGAACATGCAGCCGCCCGCTATCAAAGCTTTGGATTGCCTCTGGCTCCAGATCAGATCGTCACAGCGGGATCCCTGATCAAAGGCCATTTTGAGACACATCGCCTCGTGGGTCGCCGATGCGCTGTCCTCGGGCCCGAGGACAGCTTTCATTTCGTGGAACAGGCGGGAGGCATCGTCACAACACCCAAGGAAGCTTTCGACGTTCTGGTGATTGGGGATCAAGTAGGATTTCCCTTCCTCGAGCATATGGACGCCGCACTGTCCTACCTGATCGAGCGCTTCGATCAAGATCATCCGATCGCTCTGGTCCTGCCTAACCCTGACCTGATCTTTCCTCGACCAGGCGGATTCGGCCTGACCTGCGGATCCATGGCGACGATCATTGAGTCCGTACTCAAACAGCGCTACCCCGATCGAACCGACACCCGATTCACTGTCCTCGGCAAGCCCATGCCGACCATTTTTGAGGAAGCGGCCAGACGGGCAGGCACCCGCAAGCTCGTCATGATCGGCGATCAGATCGACACCGACATCAAGGGAGCTCACGCCTTCGGCATCGATTCAGCTCTCGTTACCGGCGGCGTCGCTGAACTCGCCTTTTTCCCCGACCACCTTCCCTATCTTCCGACCTACCAACTCGAGAGCCTTTGCCTCCAACAATCCCTCTGACCCATACGAGAGAACGGGGGGCTTTCTAGCGTTTTTCCAGCGAATAGCCATCTCTCTATTGAAGGGTTTCTGCCGACCATTAGGCATGCTATGGGCAGAGGGCATCGAGTATGCGAAAATCGCGTCATTTTTTAACGCGGAGACGTAGCGATGCGAGTCATCCTCCTTGGTGCACCCGGCTCAGGCAAGGGCACTCAAGCACAGGCCATCACCGAAAAGTTCGATATCCCCCAGATCTCTACGGGCGACATGCTTCGCGCCGCTGTGCGTGATGGAACAGAACTTGGCCTCGCGGCAAAAAAGATTATGGATGCAGGGCTACTCGTCTCTGACGAGATCATCCTGGGCCTCATCAAGGAACGCATTACCGCCGATGACTGCCGGAATGGCTTTCTTCTGGATGGTTTTCCGCGCACGATCGCTCAGGCGGATGGCCTTGAGGCACTCAGCATCAAGATCGACTTCGTGATCGAATTCATCGTGGATGATGAAGAAATTGTCCGTCGCATGAGCGGTCGCCGGGTCCACCCCGCCTCAGGACGTTCCTACCATATCGTCTTCAACCCACCCAGGCGCGAAGGCCTTGACGATCTGACCGGTGAAAGCTTGATTCAGCGCGACGATGACAGCGAAGACACCGTCCGCAAGAGACTGTCGGTGTATCACGAGCAGACCAAGCCGCTGGTTGGATACTACCGAGCCAAAGCCGAACAAGGATCTGTGAGGTTCGCCAGCATCAATGGGATCGGCAGCGTGGACGCCATCACCCAGAAACTTTTTGAAGTCCTGGACACCGCCCACTAACAAGGGGCTGATCCTTACCCAACTAGACACATTACCGAGACCTGACGCCTATGGCCGGCAAAACTCTTTATGACAAGCTCTGGGATGCGCACATCGTGTGCACCGAAGCAGATGGTTCCGCGCTGATTTACGTGGATCGACAGCTGCTGCACGAAGTCACCTCACCTCAAGCCTTTGAGGGGCTGAGGATTTCCGGTCGGTCGGTTTGGCGCGCTGGTGCCAACCTTGCGACCGCCGATCACAATGTTCCGACCAAAGATCGCGCCAAGGGCATTGCCGATCCTATCGCCAAGTTGCAAATCGAAACTCTCGACCGCAACTGTGAGGAATTTGGCATCACCGAATTCGCGATGGGTGACATCCGTCAGGGCGTCGTCCACGTCATGGGACCTGAACAGGGCGCAACCCTCCCGGGTATGACGATTGTCTGCGGTGACTCCCATACGGCAACACACGGTGCCTTTGGAGCACTGGCGTTCGGTATCGGCACATCGGAAGTTGAACATGCACTGGCCACCCAGTGTTTGGTGCAGCGCAAGTCCAAGACCATGCTGGTCAATGTTGATGGTGCCCTTAATCCCGGCGTCACAGCGAAAGACATCATTCTGGCTGTCATCGGCCGCATCGGCACCGCCGGCGGCACAGGCTACACCATCGAGTTTGCCGGCTCTGCCATTCGCGGATTGTCCATGGAAGGCCGCATGACCCTCTGCAACATGGCCATCGAAGGCGGTGCTCGATCAGGTCTGATCGCCGTCGACGACACCACGATTAATTACCTGAAGGGTCGCCCGATGGCGCCTCAGGGACGACTGTGGGACGAAGCCGTCATCAATTGGAGAACACTGAAGAGCGATCCAGATGCCAAATTCGACGCTGTCATCGATCTTCCTGCCAAGGACATCAAGCCACAGGTCAGCTGGGGCACATCTCCCGAAATGGTCGTTCCGGTTGACACCAAGGTGCCAGATCCTGCCCAGGAGAAGGATGCCGTCAAGCGGGAAGGCATGGAGCGCGCATTGCAGTACATGGGGCTCAAGGCCGGGACCCCAATCAATGAAATCAAGATCGACAAGGTCTTCATCGGATCCTGCACCAACGGTCGCATCGAAGACTTGCGGGCTGCAGCCGAGGTTGCCAAGGGACGTAAAGTCGCCGGCAACGTGAAATTGGCCATGGTTGTTCCAGGCTCAGGTCTGGTCAAGCAACAGGCGGAAGCCGAAGGCCTGGACAAAATTTTCGTCGCTGCTGGTTTTGAGTGGCGCGATCCGGGTTGCTCCATGTGCCTGGCCATGAACGCCGACCGTCTGGAATCAGGCGAACGTTGCGCTTCGACCTCGAATCGTAATTTCGAGGGCCGTCAGGGATTCGGGGGTCGCACTCACCTCGTCAGCCCCGCTATGGCAGCCGCTGCCGCCGTTGCTGGCCATTTTGTCGACGTCAGAGACCTGAAGGCCATCGCTTCAAGCAAGCCCGCCTCTGTTGCTGAACCCGCATCTCCCGCTGTAGCGCCGCCTGCCCCATCGTCGACAAAGGACGACTCGACGAAAGCCGCAGCCGCGACCAAGGCTCCCGCAAAGAAAACCGCAGCGGCTCCAAAGGCTGAAAAGCCGGCTAGCAAGCCTGCCGCCAAGAAGATTGCGGCTGAAGCCAAGAAGACATCGACCGACAAGAAAGCAGCCGAACGCCCGGCTGGCACCACCCTTCGCAAGAGGTCACCGAAGTCATGAAATCGTTCCGTTACATCAATTCCAAGGTGATCCCGCTCGATCGTGCGAACGTCGATACGGATGCCATCATTCCCAAGCAGTTTCTGAAGTCCATCAAGCGAAGCGGCTTTGGGGTTTACCTGTTTGACGAATGGCGTTACCTCGATCGTGGTGAACCGGACATGGATTGCACGAATCGTCCGCGCAACCCCGACTTCATCCTCAACAAGCCCTCTGCCTTTCGTGCCCGCATCCTGCTGACACGGGAAAACTTTGGCTGCGGTTCTTCACGCGAACATGCGCCGTGGGCCTTGGATGACTATGGCTTCCGCGTCATCATTGCACCAAGCTTTGCCGATATCTTCTTCAATAACTGCTTCAAGAACGGCATTCTTCCCATTGTTCTCGACACCGAAACCGTGGATAGCCTGTTCAAGGATGCCGTCAAGGTCGGCTATCAGATCGAAGTTGATCTTCCATCACAGACGATCACGACAAAATTCGGCGAAAAAATTCATTTCGATATCGAACCGACGCGCAAGCACCGATTGCTGAACGGTCTGGATGATATTGGGCTGACGCTCCAGCGTGCCGAAGAAATCAAGACCTATGAGGCAAAACGGAAGAAGGAAGCTCCTTGGCTTTTTAATGACGTTGCCTGAACCGACGCCTTGGCGTGCCCTGATACCGGGGCATGCCAACTTGGGGTGGAGTGCTTGCGTGCTTCATCCGTCTGAAGTTTTATCACCCACGGATAGCTAGACCGATAGGAGAAGCGAGAATCAGGACGTCACCGGATTGACGTCGCGCTATCCCTCCCCGCTCGGACAGGATCGGGGCTCTCGCAGCAGGAAAAGATGACGAAGAAAATTGCAGTATTGCCAGGTGATGGCATTGGTACCGAAATTGTGGCCGAAGCGCTCAAAGTTCTGGATGTTCTCAAGAGCGATTTTGGTCTGCAGGTAGAAACGGAACAGGCTCTGATTGGCGGTGCCGCCTATGATGCGACAGGAACCCCCTTCCCCGAAGCGACGCTTAAGGTCTGCCAGGCGGCTGATGCCGTCCTGCTGGGCGCCGTAGGCGGTCCGAAGTGGGAGCCGCTCGACTATTCCGTTCGCCCGGAGCGTGGTCTTTTGGGTTTGCGCGCTGAACTTGAACTGTTTGCAAATCTGCGCCCTGCTCTCCTCTACCCGCAATTGGTCGCGGCCTCGACCCTGAAGCCTGAAGTCGTGTCAGGCCTCGACATCATGATCATCCGCGAACTCACCGGCGGTATCTACTTCGGGAAACCCCGTGGCCGCAAGGTCAATGAGAACGGTGAGCGTGAAGGCTTCAATACCCTGGTTTACACGGAATCCGAAATCCGCCGTATTGGCCATATCGCATTCCAGACCGCACAGAAGCGCAACAAGAAGCTGTGCTCTGTCGACAAGGCGAACGTGCTCGAGTGCACCGAGCTGTGGCGCGAAGTCATGATTGAAGTGTCCAAGGATTATCCGGATGTCGAACTGACGCACATGTACGTCGACAATGCGGCGATGCAGCTGGTTCGTGCTCCGAAGCAATTCGACGTCATGGTCACCGAAAACATGTTTGGCGACATTCTCTCTGA